>JACNJI010000535.1 GCA_014382645.1 Verrucomicrobiota bacterium
GCACGCCGATCCGGACCTTTTTGCCACTTTCGCCACCATCGTGGGTGACCCGCTCAAACCCTCCGAGGCACAGGATAGCTTAGATTCGCTAGCCTATTGGGAGGTACCCGAAAAAAAAGATTCACGGGCCCGCTATTTCTTTTGTCATCTCGGTCCCCCCTACGGAAACGATGCAATCGCAGTCAGGAAAGGCTCGAAGAAACTGATTGCGGAGGGAGGGCTTGCCCGTCCATGGACGATGGAAGGAACAAGAGGATCCGCGAAGTCCGTGATCTTGTACGACCTGAAGGAAAACCCTCATGAGCATGGAGATTTTTCGAATTCGGAAACAGAGAAGGAGGCAAAGGAAATGTCTCACGATTTACTGAAAATTCATAATCAGGGACATGCCCGTGAGCTCGAGGCAGAGGATAATGGAAACTTAATTTTGGATGATGGCTGGCACAACTTGAGAAATGACCTCACCGGTTCCATCGGTTACGAGTTCGAGCTTCTGGAAAACCGCACGGCCACCCATCTTGGAATGTGGGACGATCATGACCGCGAAAAACCTGTACGGCCCGCACGTGGAATTCCCTCCGAGAATCAACTTGACCAACCAAGCCGAATGGGCAAAAACCCAAGAACCATCCAGAGTCCTCATTCGATTGCTCTCTGGAAGCTTGATGAAGGCTCTCCGGAAGAACTCACCCGCATGAAGATGGCACCAGGCAAATCAGGGGAACTTGAGGGCGAATTTCGATACCTGAAGCTCGATCGGCCCATTGCCCTTGAAAAGGGAGCCAAGTACCTGCTAACTATGTCCACTATTGCGGGTGACGGAGATCATTTTCACGACCCTTCAGCTTACGACGGTCTTTCCCCGATCATCAACCCCAAGGTCAGGGTCGTCCGAAGTGTCCTTTTCAGGAATGGGGAAATGGAACGCACATTGGCAATTCCCTCCTTTGGTGACCTTCATTCCGACTATTCCGCTTTCCGAATTCCCGTTGGCCCCACCATCCGGTTCCGATAAAATTCTAGGGGGAACTTTCTCAAAATCATTTTTAATATTTAGATTCTAATTCTGCTCCACTCCATCATCATGAAAACTAGGCTATTACTTTTTCTTTGCTTCGCGCCGTTGATCTTTTCGCCCTCCGGTCATGCCATTGAACCTGTCCCGTTTCACGAAGTCGAGATGACGAGCGAATTTTGGCACCCGCGTCTCATCACCCAGCGCAAGGTACTCGTACCATTCGCCTTCGAAAAGACCGAAAAAGGAGTAGCTCACTTGCAAGCGGCGGCCGACTTTCTTGCCGGCAAAAAAGTGGAAGGACACCGTCCTCACAGATTCATTGACTCGGATCTCTACAAGGTAATGGAAGGGGCCGCCTACCTCGCCCAATTACAGGACGACCCGGAACTGGAAGCCCAGTTCGACCGGATCGTGGACGTCATCGCTTCCGCCCAGGAACCGAACGGTTACCTTTATCCCTCCCACACCACGGGGGTAGGCACGGAGAGGAACATGATGGGCAATGAACCTTATACCTTCGTCGTGCACAGCCACGAGCTTTACAACATGGGCCATCTCTACGAAGCAGCCATCGCTTATTACCAAGCCACCGGCAAAGACAAACTGCTCAAGGTAGCGGAGAAAAATGCCCGGCACGTTAATCAGGTCTTTTTCGTTGGCGACCCCAAGTATAACGGGGGCAAACCCATCCGGCAGGCTCCCGGGCATCAGGAAATGGAACTCGCCTTGGTCAAGCTATATAAAGTAACCGGCAAGAAGCTCTATTTGGAAATGGCCGAGAAGTTTCTCGAGATCCGGGGAAAGACCTACGTGCCCGACGGGGAAGGGGTGATGTCCCCAACCTATGCCCAGCAACATGCCCCATTGGAAAAACAAAGCGAAGCAGTTGGGCATGCCGTTCGGGCAACCTACCTGTACTCGGCAATGGCGGACTTGGCCCACCTAAAGAAAAAGAATTCATACACCCGGGCCCTGCACAGGATCTGGGGCAACGTAACGGATACCCGCATGCACATCACCGGTGGTCTCGGAGCGGTTCATGGAATCGAGGGATTCGGACCGTCCTACCTTCTCCCCAATGCCGACGCCTTTAACGAGACCTGCGCCGCTGTTGGCAACGTGCTTTTTAATTTCAGGATGTTTCTGGTCCACAAGGATGCCAAGTATCTCGACGTGGCCGAGGTTTCCCTCCTCAACAACGTTCTCGCCGCGGTCAACCTCGAGGGTAACCGGTTCTTCTACGTCAATCCCTTGGAGGCGGACGGAAAGTACCCTTTCAACCATGGAACGGCCGGAAGAGCTCCTTGGTTCGGAACCGCCTGTTGCCCGAGCAACATGGCCCGCCTGCTTCCCCAAGTTCAGGGAATGACCTACGCCCACGATGATAAAAACCTCTACCTCGCAATGTATGCGGAAACCTCCACGAAAATTGACATAGCTGGCACGAGCCTCGCGATTTCCCAAAAGACAGATTATCCGAACGAGGGACGGGTTGAAGTATCGCTCAACCCCGAGAAACCTGCTTCCTTTAGCCTGCGACTGCGCATCCCGACATGGACGGGCAAGCAATTCGTTCCGGGCAAGCTATATAGTTATCTAGACTCTTCTTCCGAAAAGTGGGGCATCTCGGTAAACGGAAAGAAGGTCAAACCAAAGACGGAACTTGGTTTTGCCGTTCTTACCAGAGAGTGGAAAAAAGGTGACACGGTGGTACTCGAGTTGCCCATGCCAACCCGCCTGAACGATTGCGATGAGCGGGTGGAAGATAACCACGACCGCGTGGCATTCACCCGTGGACCGTTCGTCCTTTGCGCCGAGGAGGTCGACAATGGTGGCGCCACCCAGCGCTTCTTTCTGGACGAGAAACCGGCCGTCGGAAAAACCAAGGTTTCCCGGGTCAAGCATCCGGCCGGATCCTTCGTCAAAGTGGTTTCTCAGGCGAATGCGCTTAAAGAGGCGGGTCCATCTGAAAAACGGAACCTTTCACTCATCCCCTACTACGCATGGAACAACCGTAAGCCCGGATCGATGATCATCTGGTTCCCCACGACTCCCGAATTAGCCGTTTACGATCCCCATAAGCTCCCCAAGGAAAGCATCTTCAAGACCCTGAAGGCTTCCCATACTTCCGACCTCGACACGGTGAGCGCCATTGGGGACGGCAAGGAACCCCGTTGGTCCAGCGGGAAAAAAGTGCCAAGGTGGACCAGCCGCCCGCAACTGGGCAAAGAGCAATGGGTTGAAGGACATTTCGCAAAACCGAGAAAGGTAAGGGACGTTGGCGTCTACTGGATGCAGGATCAGCAGGACGTCAAGTTTCCCAAGGAATGGTCTCTCGAGGTGCGCAACAAGGGTGAATGGAAACCCTTCGAACTTTACGTCACCGATAGGTATGACAACCGGGCCAACCAGTACAACGTGGTGCACCCGGCCGCCCCCCTTACTTGCGATGCCATCCGGATCAAGATAACGGCGCAGGAAAAAGCGGCGGTTGGAATCCTTGAGGTCAAGGTAGCATTCGAGGATTGATTCTCGTCGTTCTCGAAATCAACCGGATCATCTTGGATTGGAAAATGTCCAGAAGCATCGCGATCTTTGCCAGCCTGATATTTTGCCTTCCTTGCGATCCCGTCACAGCTGATAAAAACTACTGCGAATTTCTCGTCAATCGATTCAAGGAAGAAAGCACGGCTTCATGGCCGGCAACCTGAGCTACTACGTCGGCGGCTTCCATGCCAGCTGGAAACCGGTTGAAGACGAGACTATCGGGCTGACCCACCCCTTTTATCATGACCTGCGAAGCCGGGGCGTCGGCTTGTTGGAAAGCGAACTGGAGGGAACCGAGCATACCGGCACTGGAAACGACTACAAGGGCTGGGAGTTCTACAAGGACACCCGCGTCCTCTATGGCAGCGTAGTAATCGATGGGAATTTTTTTCGCAATCCCGCGCCCATCCGAATGATATGGAGGCCCGACAAGATGATATGCGAATACGAGATCGGGGGCGTTCTGATCAAGGAGGAAAAATTCATTGGCGCGAACGACGCCGATGCATCCATCATAACTTCGAGCAAACCAATTGTCCTGCGCTTCGAAGGACGCAGCCTTCTCGTTCGGCAC
>JACNJI010000244.1 GCA_014382645.1 Verrucomicrobiota bacterium
TGTGTTTCGAAGCTTCTCTTGGCCTTGTTCGCCGAACCCGGGCACATCCAGTTGCCATTCGTAAATGGCGCGATCTTCTTCAGTCAGCATGGAGGTAGTCTAATTTCGGCAAAGAAGGGGGGAAGGCAAAAGGAAAGGAAGTTTGATTTTTGTCCTTAGATCCTAATTTTTTTCGTAAGTTGTCCAAGTTCCTTTTGCATAGTCCCAAAACTGCCGTGCGTTTTCTCTTTCCTTGTAGTAAAGCCATTCCGATGTGGAGTGACGGTAGAAAAATGGGTAAAGTGAGCTGCCCGTGTAAAGCCAACCAAGTTGCCCGTCCCACATCCATAGAGCCGATTCGTCGGCACCCGAAACGAATAGCCATCCGTGCTTGAGATGATAAGCCCATCCATCTCCATTGTCATAGAAATCTCCGAACCATTGTGAACTTTTAAATCCCGCGGCGAAGGTGTCCGTGGTGAGGTGGGACCATGGGGAAGCGGCTTTAGCTTCTTCAATTTGCAGCATCAATGTGTAAGCCGAAGTCGACGGCCCTTCGCGATTTGGCCAACGGTACCCTGTGATTTGAATTTGATATTCACCTGCCGAGGGAAGGGTTCCGGAGATGCTGGGGTTTGCGATGTCACCGTTGAAAGTTAAGCCGTCCGGCAAACCTTGGATAAGATAGCTTTGAGCTTGGTGCCGTAGAGTGTAAAATTCAAAGGAGTAGGAGTCCCCCGCCGAACCTGAAGCAGGGTTTTCGCTATTTGCTTTTACATAGGTAGTGGCTCCCGTTAGCGCGTGTGGCAGAGTTGTGGCCGCTGCTGCGGGCAAGAGAGCCCGAAGTGTTTTAACATGTGCGGCAATCGGAGCGAAAAAGGTCGAAAGGTGTTTACCGAATGGCAAGATCGGCAAGCGTTGAAGAAGCATGGCCAATGTCATGCATAGGATTTTTGCCCTACTTTTCATCTTTAGTTGCATCCGCAGCCACCACCTCCTGCTCCGCGACCTCCTCGGGAGGCTTCCCGGCTGTAGAAGGCGTGATCATTCATCTTAACCGCCAATTTGTCTCGATCCGGTCGCATGAGGTAGTCGGCGAGGTATCCCCTTTGCAGGACGCTCACAGTGGGCTTGGGCGAGCAACCACCAAAGGTAATGGCCGTTAAGACGAATAGCAAAAGCCGCCAAGATTTCTTAATTCCTTGTGTCGTGCAGGTATTCATAAATGCCTTTTGTCCATTCAACGCCGTTTCGGTTTTGTATGCAACCTTCCGCTCCGAAAAACCTATCGATTCTAGCAAGCCCTCGATCCGTTCCATCAAGCAAGGCGCAGGTCGACAGAACACCTGCTTCCAGACAGGAGCGTGAGATGACGGTTGCCGACAGACAGTTGTTGCTCGTTGGGAAACCTGTGCGATGATCGATCAAGTGGCCGTACCTTTTGCCGTTCTTTTCGAAAAACCTTCGATAGTTCCCCGATGTCGCGACAGCCATGCCGGAAACCGAAAAAATCCGTTTTGCTTGGCCTTGCTTTCCAGGATCTTCAAGACCGACTCGCCATGCAGTCGCGTCGGGGGGAGAACCTTCGGCAAAAACATCGCCTCCAAAGTCGATGAGAAAATCTTCCAGCCCGTGCTCGCGGGCCAACTCGGTTACTCGGTCAACGGCATATTCTTTGCCAAAGCCTCCGAAATCTAGTCCCATCCCTGTTTCGGGCAGGAAGATGGAGTGGTTCTCTCGATGAACTTTCTTCCATCCGATTTTTGAAAGCGCCTCGCTGATTGCTGATTTGGAGGGGATCTGCGGATTCTCGGCTTTAAAATCCCAAAGGCGGGAAAGGGGAAGGGTGGTGGGATCAAAGAGCCCTTCCGTCAAAAAATGGAGGGTTTCGCACAGGTCGAAAAGGTGAATGTCTTCCTCGTCGATTACAACGGGGTTCCGACCGGCGGCATCATTGATCCGGCATATTAGGCTGTCGTCCCTGAATCGGGAATAACGGGCCTCAAAACGGTGCACCCAATCGAGGGCGTTTTTTCGAAAGATATCGGCAGCGACCATCGAATTCGCCGTAAAGAGTATTTTGCAATGGGTGCCCATGGCAGGAAACTGCAGACGAAAGAGACCGTCAGCCAAGACTTCAGGAGGAATTTTAGATGAAGAGTGCATCCTCAGAACTCCCATTGCAGGCCAACGGTATAAATATCCGCGTCCGGATACATAAGGGGTGAGGTTACTCCGTCACGGCCTTTCATGTCGTACCTCTCGTAGGCCAAGTCTAGGTTGATGTTGTCACCTTTGAACATCGTCAGCTTCAGGCCGTAGGCGAGACTCTCCATTTTGGAAATCCGATAGTCTGCCGAATAATGGGGCCCCAACCCCGTGGGAGGAGCTCCGGAATTTATTTGGGATTCGTCCAAGATCGTGACGTAATAATCAGCCGCTGACTGATTATAGTATCTCAGCAAGGGTCGGACGACAAGATTTTCGCCAAAGCGCTGGAACCACTGTACTTCGAAGGTGTTGCCTCGAATACCGGAATCGTCGGCAAAGAATCGGTAACTGCCTTGGAGGCTAGAACGCAAGGACTCAATGTAGCGAGTTCCCTCGACAAAGACGACGTATGCATTGCGGGCATCTGGGCGGTTTTCAGGTGTTTGCCGAAGAATTTTGGTGCCATGCACCGTTGCGTGGTAGGCAACGTTTTTGTACGGATCGCTCAAATAACCTGACGGGCGAGAATACGAAAGGTTCACCGCCAACGTAGTCTTGGGGTCGAGGACACGATGGGCACCCAAGATGACCTCGGGGGTTCGCTTGGTTTGCTCGTCGAATCCCGGGTATCCTATCATTTGCGTATCCACGGTGTCGTCGAGGTAGGAAATCCCGGCGCTTAGAGTGAGAGTTTCTTCCGCATATTGACGAGCCAGTCGAACGGCATAACTACGCGAAAGGTAATCGGGTTCATGACTGAGTCCGAACTCGAATGATAAGTCGTATTCATCGGTTTCTTTCGAAAGGGTGACCACTCCGGCCCGTCTTGTCTCTTCGATCGGGTGGGAAAGCCAGTCGGATTCAGTGGGCGGCAAGCCTATGGGAGTGGCCCCCGACCACGTATCCACAATGCCCACGACATCAAGGCTCCATTCTTCCGTGAGGGCTGTTTCCGCTTCGGCGTACCATGAGCGAACGTGAATCCTATCCCCTTCCTCGACCCATTCGCGATACTTGGCTCGCAATGCCTTTTCGGCGGTGCTCTTCCGGGTGACCAGTACGAGCAACGCGGCGACCGCCAAGAAGCGAATAGCTCTAATTGCGCTCGTCTTCATTCGGGGAGAGCCTTGCGAAAGGGTGAGGTTCGGTCAAGCTCTGCAAGTCCGTATTGCTATCGGATTGTCTGGACTTGTTTCTTTCCCTCAGTTGTCCTGCAATCCTATCTTGCCGAAATTCGGCTTACTCGCGAGGAATCGTTTACTTGATTATATGAATTGGAAAAAACGCATATTCGTTGTCGACGATGAGGAAGATCTTACCGACCTTCTGCAATTCCAATTGAAGCGCGAGGGATTCAAAGTGGAGACCGCGAACGATCCATTCGTGGCTCTAAGCGTGGCCCGCGACTATGGGCCGGATTTAATCGTGCTGGACGTCATGATGCCCGACTTGGATGGCTACCAACTGCTGCGCATGTTCCGATCCGACCACCAGTTGACCGATGTTCCCGTGGTCATGCTCACGGCTCGAGCGGGGGTGGAAGACCGGATCAAGGGGCTTGAGAGCGGTGCCGACGATTACATGTGCAAGCCATTCGAAACAAAGGAACTGATTCTGCGCATCCGTTCCATTTTGAAACGGAGCAGTGAACAAAACCGAGCTCATTCAGGGCGAATTGCCATAGGCAACGTCGCCATCGACGAGGAAGACCATTCCGTGAGCATTGGCGGTGTGGAGATTCCCTTTACTGTGACCGAGTTCAAGCTGCTTCAGTTTTTCCTTAAGCGTAAGGGTAGGGTGCAAACCCGCGAGAACCTCCTTTTGAGCGTTTGGAAGTTCGATGCCGAAGTCGAGACTCGCACCGTAGACGTTCATATTCGCCGACTGCGGAAAAAGATGGAGACGGCCGACTTAGAGATCGAGACGGTGCGTGGGGTTGGATATCGTTTGGCGGTAAAAGCAAAGTAGATTGCCGTGTATGTGGAACCATGGATCTTGTCGGCTGTCCTTCTCGGTTTTGTTTTGGTCTGTTCGGTACTTTGGCGCCGTCGGAGATCCATGGACGGAAAACCTGAAGAGCAAATTTTAGTTGATATTGGAAACGAGGAACTGAATCCTCACGATAATACCCGCAGGGATTTTGTGGCTAACGTATCGCATGAGTTGCGTACTCCGCTAGCCATTGTGAAAGGATTCGCGGAAACTCTGGACGACAGCTACGAGGAACTGTCAGGCAAGAAACGGCGAGAATTCATAGGAAAGATTCGAAAAAATTCGGATCGTCTTTGCTCCTTGGTCGAGGATCTCCTCCATTTGGCGGAATTGGAGTCTCCTTCGCATGAACTGAGACTCGAACCCGGCAGTCTTTCAGTTGTTGTCCGTACCGTGGCAGACAGGTTGGGCGAGCGACTAGATCTGAATACCCAAAGAATACGACTGGAGCTTGCCGAGGAACGGAAGCCGATCTCCTTCGATCCCTTGAAGGTAGAGTGTGTCATCGAGAACCTTTTGAGCAATGCCCTTCGCTATGCCCGCGATTCCTCCGTTATAACTATTCGAACTATTTTTGATGAAGATCCAAAAGTGATCCGTTGTGAAGTTCAAGACGATGGCTGCGGCATTCCAGAGAAGGACGTTCCCCATCTTTTCGAGCGATTCTATCGTGTCGACAAGGGACGTTCCCGGGAGAGCGGTGGCACGGGCTTGGGTTTAAGCATCGTGAAGCATATCGTGGAATTGCATGGCGGCGCGGTATCCGTTCGGAGTGAGCTCGGTGAAGGAACGATCTTCTCCTTTAGCCTGCCCTGCGGTTCCTGAATTTACTACGCCTCTTCCCTCAATTGGGAAATTGGGAGTGAATCATCTCCTGCATTTGTAACGTTTTCTTCGCAAGATCGTAATTTTAATCTGCTATTATAAATGGAAACTTTAAACCATTCACAATCCGATAACAGTAAAATGAACGGAAAAACCATAGCCATTCTGCTATCGATCACTTGTTTTGCATCCGCGAGTGGACAGGACGCCAAGAAGTCCGGCTACGACAAAATCTGGAGCAAAGTGGTATGGTATGAGAATGAAGAGAACGACGTTCTTCAGAAGATTGCATTCACGGGTCGTCTGCAGGGAGACTATCATAGCTTCGATGATGACGCTGGAGGAACATCCGAAAGCGACTACGATTGGCGACGTTTTCGAGTTGGCTTCAAAGCCTCTTTTTTTAATAGGCTGACCCTCCATTCGGAGGCCGACATGAACCTCAATGATCCTTCGCCTCTCTACAAGAAACTTACGGATACCAATCTTTCATGGACCACGGAAGGCGGGGTGAAGATCAAGATGGGAAAGCAATCGGCACCTTTTACTTTGCATGGTTCGACGTCATCCAAAAAGCTTTACACTCTCGAAAGAGGTAAGGTTGCAAGTAATATCTGGTTTTCCAACGAATACTATTCCGGGCTTACCGTCTCAGGCAAAAAAGGTAGCTGGGAGTATTTCACCGGAATCTATTCGAGCGATCTTGGACCGGAGTTCGACGAGGCTTTTGACTACGGTTGCTTTGGTCTTTTTTCCTTGGGATACAACTTCAAGGAAAATTTAGAATTGGATAACGCCTTGGTTCGCTTGGATTACGTCAAGCAACAGGAAAATACGGCGAATCCCTCAAAACAGCCTGATCACAAGAATATAACTTCATTGGTAACCAAGTTCGAGAAGGATAATTTGCACCTTTGGGCAGACCTAAGCTTTTCCGATGGATATGGCTCCCAAACCGATCTATTTGGTCTGCAGTTCATGCCCTTCTACGATATTACCGACAAGACCCAAGCGGTTTTTAGCTACACTTACTTAAAAAGCTCCGGCGGAGACGGTATCAAGCTAACCAAATACGAGAAGGATTTGTTTAGTGGCAAGGGCAACGAAACCAGTGAAAGCTTTCTCGGACTGAATCACTTCTTCTATGGGCATAAGTTGAAGTGGCAAAATGGAATCCAATACACTGAAATGGAGACCACCTCGGTTGGCGACAAGTACGATGGCTGGGGGTTTACCTCCGGAATCCGTATCAGTTGGTGAATGAAGTATCATTTTACCGAAACATCTAAACCTGGTCTGAAAAATGGAACATATTGACTTTTGGGATTTCTTTGTGGGCTTCCTCTACGTATTGGGGGGGCTGGGCATCTTCCTATTCGGCATGAGGGTGATGAGCGAAGGCATTCAAAAAGTAGCGGGAGAGGGCATGCGCAGGATTATGGCGACGATGACCCAGAATCGTTTCTTCGGGCTCATGACGGGATTGACGGTCACCTGCCTCGTGCAATCTTCATCGGCAACGACCGTGATGGTGGTGAGCTTCGTAAATGCTCAGTTGCTCACTTTGACCGAGTCAATAGGGGTTATAATGGGAGCGAACCTTGGCACTACGTTGACGGGTTGGATCATTGCGACCGTGGGCAAATTCAGTCTGTCCAAGATCGCCCTGCCCATAATTGGAGTGGGCCTTCCCATGATTTTCGCGAGCAAGCCGAGGATAAAAAACTTGGGCGAGGTGCTAGTTGGTTTCGGTTTGCTTTTCTTTGGCCTTAGCGAACTGAAGGATGCTGTTCCCGACGTTAAAACCTTGCTCAGGAGTACTGAACAGGCAGACAAGTTCCTCGTTCAGGACATACAGGCCTTGATCGAGCAATTGAACAGTTTCGGGTTCGGATCCGTTCTGATCTTTCTCGGGATAGGCGTAGTCTTGACGCTTCTTGTTCAATCTTCGTCTGCCGCAATGGGCATCACGATCATCGTGGCCATTAACGGTTGGATCAATTTCGAGATCGCTGCCGCTATTGTTCTTGGAGAAAACATAGGCACCACCGTTACTGCATGGCTGGCCTCTTTGGGAGCCAACTTGAACGCTAAGCGCGCGGCTCGTGTCCACTTTCTTTTCAATGTGGCGGGAGTTTGCTGGATGTTGCTCTTGTTTTACCCGTTTATCGCCATGGTGGACGGGGTCATGCCGGGTTCCATTCACCAAAAAGACGTTACGGCTCAAGAGATAGCGGTTTTTCGCAAAGTGCAATCCTTGGAAGCTGAGGGCATGGGCGACGAAAACATTAAGAAGGCGATTGTGGATTTGAACATCCCGCTCCACTTATCTTTGTTTCATACCCTCTTTAATCTCTGCAATATCGGTCTCCTGATTGGGTTCTCTCCGCATTTGGGGAGGTTGGCCGTGAAATTGGTGAATCCTCGAACATCTAATGGGAAGGAAGCTGTCCCTGGAAGTCTCGCCTCGATTCACTATGAGGGTTCGGGTCTGCTGCCCAAGACTGGCGAGCTAAATCTTGCCTTGGTCGAGGCGGAGGTCAATCGGCTTGCCGCCGTAACTCGTTACATGTTCGAAGGGTTCGTCGACATATTCGAACACCCCGATGATGACAAGGGTCCGTTTATCAAGGAGCTTATCGAATTGGAGGATAAGTGCGACGGACTCGCTTTCGAGATTACCCAAACGCTCATTTACTGCACGACCGAGAGTCTTGCCGGGGAAAGCGCATTGGACGTTACTTCCCTGCTGAGGGTGACTGCTGAACTGGAGGACATCGGTGACTGTTGCCACCGCTTGGTCCAATTGGCCCACCGGAAATACCGTAAGCAGCGTATTCTGCCCGAGGAAACCAAGAAGGAAATAAAGATTTTCTCGGAACAGATTCTTGACTTCATGGAGCTTTACCAGACCCACTTGAAGGACAATAGCATTCTTCCGGATATGGCCGAGGCTGAGCAAATCGAGCAGCGCATCGACGCTTCCAGGAAGATGCTTCGCAAGGGTGCCGTTAAGCGAATGAAGGAATCGGAGAACGTGAAGGCGGAAATGATCTACGTGGACATCCTCAACGAGATGGAGAGAATCGGCAACGACGCCCTAAACATCGTTCAAGCCCTCAACCACGTGGTCTGACTCTGCCGCCGGTTTCCGTTTGGCAAAGCCTTATACGGTCGATTGCACCCACTGCTCGACTCTGTATCTGATGAGATCGCGGATTTCGCGGGTCCGCTCCAATTTTTCTTCCTCCGCGACTTGCAAGGTAGAGGGATCAGGGAATCCCCAATGCAATCGCTTGACTGCCTCCGGGAAGGTCGGGCATCTTTCCGCGGATGTCTCGTCGCAGACGGTTATTACATAGGTGAACTCTTGGGCCCGGCGAATAAAATGCTCGACGGAGTCGCAAGTGTTCTTCGAAATATCCAAACCCACTTCTTGCATGGCTTCGACGACGATGGGGTTCAGTTTGCCTGGCTCGATGCCTGCGCTTTCGGCTTCGAATCTTCCCTTGCCGAATTGATTGAGGAAAGCTTCCGCCATTTGTGAACGAGCACTGTTGTGAATGCATACGAATAAAACCTTTTGCATCCTCATATACCAAAGCCTACTTATCTGAATGGTCAAGCCATGGAGATTGAGTATTGTGGTGGTAGTCTGTAACTAATCCGTCTTTTTGAGGATCATATAAGCGATAAATCAAAAGTTTTGTTTCATCCGGCTTGCCACGATGAGCCTATATCGTTGCGATGTTAGATGAAATTATGCCCTTTCTGGAAGTCAGTCACTTACGCAAGAGCTTTGTTTCGCCTGATGGCGGGAAGTCTCTCGTTGTGGACGTAGAAAGTTTTTCCCTGACTGCCGGAGATCTCTTCGGCATGCGGGGCGAGAGTGGTTCGGGCAAGACGACGTTCCTTCATCTTTTGGCGGGTATACTTCGACCGGACGAGGGATCCGTCATTATAGACGGGACCGAAGTGTCCGAATTGAACGAGGCCGCCCGCGATCACCTCCGGGCTTCTGCAATCGGTTACGTCTTCCAGTCTTTCAACCTTCTTCAGGGTTTTACCTGTCTCGAAAACATCATGCTCGCCATGTCCTTTGCCGGGAAGGTGGACGAGACTCGAGCCAAAGAGTTGCTCGATAGGGTAGGCCTTTCTCACCGTTTGGCTCATTATCCCCGTCAGCTTTCCATTGGGCAGCAGCAACGCGTGGCCCTCGCTCGGGCCTTGGCTAATCGTCCCAAGTTGGTATTGGCCGACGAGCCAACGGGCAACCTCGATCCCGGCAATGCTCGCAAGGCCCTCGCTCTCCTCCGAGAACTTTGCTCCGATGCCGGGTCGGCTCTCCTCCTCGTTAGTCACGATGAGAACGTGATTGGCGGTTTTGAAGAAAATCTTGATTGGAGTGACCTCAACCGAGCCTTCGCCGAGGCGATGAACGATTGAACCGATGTTGCGCTCCGGTCCATGGGTAATCCTCTTCCTTGCGATCCGCGGGTTGCGGCAATATGCCTTTTCCACGGCAGTGGCATCTCTTGCGATTGCCTTGGCGGGTGGCCTGTTTCTTGGAACTTGGAAAATCAAGGAGGAAGCTAAAAACGCTTTTTCTCGTTCTTCGGGTGGCTACGATGCCGTCCTCGGGCCAAGAGGTTCCAAGCTGCAACTCGTACTCAACGGCCTTTTTCATCTCGAGGCCTCGCCTGGTAATCTTTCATGGGAACAGTATGAAATCATTCGTGATACTCGAGGCGTAAGCGAAGCCTACCCAATCGCCGTGGGTGACAACTATCTAGGCTTTCGTCTTGTCGGAACGCTTGCCGAGATGTTTGAAAAGCACGAATGGCGAAAAGATCGGAAATACGTTGTAGAATCAGGCGGTCGGCTTTTTACCGACAATGCGAAAGAAGCTCTTGTCGGAGCCTTTGTCGCTCGTAAGCTTGGATTGAAGGTGGGCGACAACTTTCATCCCTATCACGGTCTCACCTTCAAGGAAGAGGCGAAGCACAAGGATCTCTATGTCGTTGTCGGCATACTCGAGGCTACCGGTACCCCTGGCGACAAGGTTATATGGATTCCGATCAAGGGTATCCAGCTTATGGATGGGCATAACCCAAAGACCGCTACCGATGTCAGTGCCGTTCTTCTTAACCTCAAGGGTGCTGCCGGCTTCATGCTGGATATGAAGTACAACAAGCAAGGCAATGTAGCCACACTCGCTTGGCCTGTTGCGGGCACCCTTGCTAGTTTCTTCGAGCGACTCGTTTGGTTTCAGCGTGTGCTTGAGATTATAGCCTATCTTGTCGCCTTTGTGGCGGCCTGCGTCATTCTAGCTATTTTGCGAAACGCCATGAACGAGCGTCGGCGAGAGATCGCCATTTTGCGTAGTCTCGGCGCTCGGCGCTCTACGGTCACGGCGGTCGTTCTCGCCCAGGCCGGACTGATTACTCTGCTTGGGGTAGTGGGCGCCGCCTTCGCCTATTTGGGTATCGGCTTTCTCGCGGCTTCCGTGATACGCGAGCAAACGGGCGTGCTTCTCGAGCCTTTCACCTATGACCCGAGCTTCTTTTACGTTCCAATAGGTATGCTTGCCGTTGGGTTGTTAAGCGGTTTGTTGCCTTCTCTCCAAGCTTACCGGTCCGATGTAGCCAAGAACCTCGTCCAGCAGTCTTGAATAAGTGAAGTCAGTGAAAGTCCTTTAAGGCTATATTGTTCTAAGTGGTAGATGCTTTGCACCGCCCGATGCTTGCAATAAAGCCTCAAGTTCGATTAACTCTTCTACTTTGTGCATCACTTTGATTTTTCCGTGAAGACTTATTTTAAAGCATTCTATTGGAGATTGTTTTCGATCTCCGGACTTGCCTTTTTCTTGGGTGCTTGCGGCGCCGAGGACGGATTTGTGGATGAAGGGAAGAATGCCTCTCCATCGTCCCAACAGGATTACCTTCCCGAAATTGCCCGACCATCCTTCCCCAAAGTCAATTTCGGAGTCCTTACGGGTTTTCGGTATAATGTGAATTGGGACACCGATGGCAGGAGTCCCGACCAAGCCGCCTTTGCGCGCCGCGTACCTTCTGCTGCCCGCAGCCTGCATGGTCGTCGGGTCTCTGTGGAAGGCTATATGATTCCCGTGACCCTTGTCGAAAATGATTCCAAGACTACCGAGTTTCTTTTGCTCCCCGACACCAAGGCATGTTGCGAAGGAAAGACCCCAAAGCAAAACGGTTGGATCCTCGTGAGTACTCCGCCCTTTGGCGAAAAGCCACAAATAGACAAACTTTTGCGCGTCACCGGCGAATTCACAGTCAAGGAAAGGTGGAGCCCTGCAGACGGTTTCTTCAAGGGTCTGTATCATATGACTTGCGAAACGCTCGCTCCCGTTGCCTTATAACTGGAGTAACCGGAATTTTGAAAATGAAGCCCTCAATAACCCTTACCGTTTTTATAACCTGTGGGTTCTTCCTCATCAGTGGTTGTGGCGATGACGCTGGCGAAAATCATGCATCAGGCCCGCCACCAAAAGGGGATCCTATTGTCGGCGAACCGATTCAGGACGCTAAGGGAAATTCAACTATTGCGGAAACCGAGGGTTTGCTTGGCCCAAAAGATAATCCCTCAAACACGAAGCCTTCACTTCCTGTTGAAGGTGAAGAGGTATCGGTCGTGGAAGGTGAAATTGCGAGTGTCGGAACGCCCGACGACCCTTTCGTTGCCCCCAAGGAAAAGGAAATCGTAGAACTGCCTTTCCCTCCTGGTTCGGACGCTAACGCTTCTACTGTCAATATTCCGGAACCAGTGGTTTCCCTCCTGCCCCCCTTGCCTAAGGGAAGCGGTTACGCTCCTCTAAGTTTTGCCAGTATGTCGAAGTTTGCCTACGAGGTCGACTGGGAACAGGACGGCATTAAATTTGACATCTCGGCCTTTGCTCGTCGCGTACCCGTTACGGTCCGTCAAATGGATGGGCTAGATGCAGCCGTTGAGGGCTTTATGATCCCCACAGTAGTCAACGAAGACAATAAGGTCACCGAGTTCTTGCTACTCCCCGACCAAATGAGTTGCTGTTTTGGCAAAGCTCCCGAGGCCAACGGTTGGGTTGTCGTGACGGCACCCAAGGGAGTTGAAATCATGATGGACAGGATTATTCGAGTGACCGGCACCATGGCCGTGGAGGAAAAGTGGGACGAAGAGTTCTTTGTAGGTCTCTACCATTTGACCTGCGACAAGATTACGGGCCCGGCGCTCTAACTCTTGCCATCATCCGCCTGACATCGGGGTGATCAAAATTACCTCCGATTCGTCTTCTAGCGAAACATCGGCCCTAAGGTCGACTTGGGTGCCATTTACGGCTACGACCAAGGTCGGTACTGGATTCCCGTCTTCATTCACAACGAATTTCGAAAATTCGGGACCATGCTGCTCGGAAAGATTTCTAAGTAAATCCACAAGCCCTACTCCATCGGCGAGCTCGATGCCTTCCTCGGAGGTTCCTGCAGCAGCAGCAAGCTGCGAAGTATAGCGAAGTGCGATTTTCATGATACGCTTTCGGCGATACTTCCTTTCTCCATCCGAATGGAACGGGATGCCCGTCCCGCCGCGCGTTTGTCGTGCGTGACCATGAGCACCGTGCCTCCTTCCTTAGCGAAGCCGGCAAGGTGATCAAGGATCGAATCGGCATTCTCGGGATCGAGATTGCCGGTCGGTTCGTCGGCCAACAAAAGTTGGGGTTCGAGAAGCAACGCTCGGGCGAGCGCTACTCGCTGCTGTTCGCCTACGCTTAAGCTGGATGGCACATGGTGTCGGCGATCGGTTAGGCCAAACTTTTCAAGTAAAGCCTTCGCCTTGTCTTCTGCTCCGGGAAGGGCTCGAGCTAGGGTGGGGGCGAGCACGTTGTCCAATGCGTCAAGGTAGGGGACGAGATGAAATTGTTGAAAGACAAAGCCGATGTGTTTCGCCCGGATGCTTGCTCTCCTTGCGGCGTCTATTTCGTAGGGCCGAGTTCCCATGATTTCCACTTCCCCTTGATCGGGTCTCAACAATCCTCCCGCGATCAAAAGAATGGTCGATTTTCCGCAACCACTGGGCCCGCCCAGAGCTACGAATTCGCCCGACGCGATCTCTAGACTCATGTCGTTCACTGCCGCTACGGACGTGCCTTTTGGCCCCGCAAACGTCTTGTGAACATTTGTCGCTCTCAGAGTAAAGTCACTCATTGCGAAGGATGGTCGCTGGATCTCTGTTAGCGGCTTGCAGCGCGGGCAACCATGATGCCGCGCAAGAGAGGACGGGTACGGATAAAAGGACTAGAGGAATATCTCCCCGAAGAGACCTTAGGTCGAATTCATGAAGTGTAGCTTTGAGGGTTTCGCTTAGGAGAAAAGCGAAAAGCAGTGTCAAGCCGGCCCCAAACAATCCAACGAGAAACGCTCGCCCCATCAACGCGCCCAAGATGGAACCCGTGGAAATTCCCATGGCTCGGAGGATGCCGATTTCAGCTTGACGATCTCGAGAGTTGGCAAAGGAGAGAAAGGAAACCCAAGCCATAGCACCAAGAATGACGACAGTGAGAAGAGCCGTGTACTTTTCCTTGTCCTCGAATCTTAGCTGGGTGCGGTCAGCTTGAAGTTTGATCGCTTCGGCCTTTTTAGAAGCAATGGAACTTTGACTATGTTTCTTCGCCTTGTTTCGAGCTTCCGCTCGGGCTAGGGCTTTGCTTTCGGTTTCGATGACTTTCGTCCCAGGTAGTATACCAGCTATTTCACGACGAATCTCCCCGAGGCGGTCAATTGTTGCGCAATTGCATTCCAGCGCCTTGATGGCATTGATGCGTCCCTCCTCCCCAAGCAGTTCCTGACATTCGCCGAGGTGCATCCAGACGGTGATGTCGTCCTTTGTGCCTCGTTCCGGATGACACTTGTCGACGATGAATTCGCGACCCATGAATACGGTGGCGTTCCCTTCCTTCAGATCGAGCGATCGGTGGAGTTCGTGACCGAGTACGATCCGCCCTTTCCGCACGGGGTCAATGAGTGGTTTCTTTGGATCACGGTGCGCGATTGGCACTTCGCCGCGAATACCGATTAGGATGACGGTGCGTTCCCGCTCGGGCCACTTCAACTTGCGGGTAAGACTCGGCAGGAGATGGTTGACGGTTACGATGTTGCTTTCAGCCAAGGTGGCTGCATAGGACTCGGGCATTGTCTTTGAAGCGAACCCTTCTGCGTAAACTTCGCTAAGCTCTTGTCCTTCGGGAAAGATGAAGATGTTGAAACCGAGTCCCTTCATCGTTTTGCGGACATCGTCCTCGTAGGCTTTCATCTCTTTCGTGAACTTTGCTTCCATGGCGGAGGTTTCTTCGTTCATCCTCGTTAGCATTTTCGAAGTTCGCAAGTCGTGCGCGCCAAGTAACGCGACCACTGCTACAAGTCCGGCTACACTCGTTGCTATCGTTGCCACGGCGAGTCCGAAGCTTAGCTTGCGGTGCAAAATTTCCCGGCCGATAAGTCGCCTGAGGTTCACTGCTCGCGATTTTTGTTCAGTACAAAAGTGCCAATCAGCAAGATGCCCGAGACCAACACAACGGCAACGACGAGGCCGTTCGAAATGGGAGGTTCATCCGTTGCCGTCTCATGTTCGACTACCTCCGAAGAAGATGCGTTCGCCTCGGGTTCAGCACTGTTTGCTCCGGCATCATCTTTTGCGGGTTCGTTGGCCGCAATGAGATCTTCGACTCCCGTCAGCGGGGGCAGCTCCTTCTCGGCGATTACGGAGCTTCCTTCAAGGGCAGTCCACCAATCGGCTTTTACCAGTATGTCCATTCCCGGGTTTTGATTCTTAACTTGGCAAGAGCATGCGCCGCAAAGATAACCGCAGTCGGCCAGTGCGTTTTCCTCGCTTATCCCGGCGCTGATAAGTGGGGGCAAGACACGACCTTTGCCAAATACCGGGAACAGCATCGGTTTGTCCTCCATTTCCTTGTCGAGAAGGTCGTCTTCCAAGTGCAGAAGCATTGCCCGCAATATGACTTCTTGAGGATCCTTGCGAGAGAGGCGCAAGATTGAAAAGGCGATCTTGAGGGGAACGGAGGATTCCAGAATGTTTTCTTCGTCTCCGGGGCCGAGAAGAAGGTTTGGATCGTCAAGAGCACTTTGCTGAATAACGCCTTCAGGAACAGAAATCTCTTTTTCTGCAATCTTGGCGTATTTTTCCAGTGTTTTGAAAAGTGCTTCGTCTTCTTTCTGGTTCCCGCTTTCGAGGAAAAGCCAGACTGCTGAATCGCCGGAAAGAATTCGTTTTACCAGTTCTCGCCGGATCGGAGAGTCCAGAATTTGGTTGATGTGATTTCTTGTGAAGTTCCCGTTCCAGATGGGATCAGCGTCCTGTTCGAAGGCTTCGAATGGGAAAAAAAGGTGAATAGAGACCGAAGCGTTTTGGTCACTGTGAAGTTTTTTCCATCGTGCAAATTGCTTTTCCTCCTTCGCCAGATCGAGAGCTTCGAAACGAAGGTTTATCATCGGGCCGTTCTGTCCGACTAAGTTTTCTTCCAAATAAGTGACGTTTGCTTGCTCCTCGCTAGTTAGGTTGCCGTCATGAACAATAACCAATTGGTAGTGATCGGGTTGCCATCGTTCCAAGGCGTAACGAAATACGGGCACCTGACAAGCTTCCGTGATCACAGCAGCAACTAGGAGAATTAAGCAAACTGTGGTTTTGCGAGCATTCATGAATTGGATGTCCACTAAAGTGTCTCGTTCGGGATTTAGGAGGTCAAGCAGATCTTCCCCAAGACGAGTTTTTCCTTACCGAGGACTCCGAATGCACAATTTCCGAAATCCCGATGGATTAGAGAATCATGAGAATCATTCGATTTCGGTGAGGTGAGATGAAATTTGGAGTATTGAATCTCGGTCGGAAATTAATTCAGTAAAAGCGGTTTACTTCGTCGGCTTTTTCTTCTTCCCCTTGATTTCCTTGGAGGATTTTCCCTCTCCCGAGGAAGCCTTCTTTGAGGATTTGGCAGCGGCGCCTAGGCTTACCTTTTTCATATGGTCGGGCTTTGTGACGGAACCGCTGCCCGGGGCACCTCGCTTGATCTTGTCGACGAATTCCATGCCTTCCACGACCTGTCCCCATACCGTGTATTGGCCATCCAGAAAGTTGGCGTTGTCCAAACAGATGAAAAATTGGCTGTTGGCACTGTTCGGACTACTGGATCTAGCCATTGAGCAGGCACCTTTACCATGTTTGCGCTCGTTGAATTCTGCGGGGATGTCGGGTTTGTCGGAGCCCCCCGTACCTACGCGACCTTCGTTGAGTTTTTTTATGTTGCCGAACTGTACGTCGCCAGTCTGGGCCATAAAACCATCTATTACCCTGTGGAAGGCGACGCCGTCGTACTTTCCGGCTTTTGTTAGTTCTTTTATACGAGCAACGTGCTTGGGGGCGGTGTCGGGATACATCTCGATGACGACTTGTCCGTCATCGAGGTCGATGAGCAAGGTGTTCTCGGGATCTATATCGGCCTTTGTTTTGGCTTCGGTCATTGTGAAGGGAAGGATAAACGCGGCTATCGCGAGTAGTTTCTTCATTGTAGTTTGGGTTGATGGTTAGCGACGGAGCAAGAAGGGTTGCTCAACCAGGATACCAGATCTTGCGGGCATCTTCGTGAGAACGTTGATAATTCCAAGCTTTGTCTATGAGTAGTTTCAAATCAATTTTCGGCCTCCAGTCGAGAAGGAACTTGGCTTTCGAGTTATCCAGCCAAGTACTGTGGTAGGGCGTAGGAACGTTTACCGAGGGCAGTCCACGGCTTTCCTTCAGGTGGTCGGCTACTTTGCGGTAGTGTATGGGCTCGTCCATACAGATATTGAAAAGCTGTTGGCGGGCCTTTGGATTATCGATTGCAAGCATAATAGCGGATGCGAGATCCTCGACGTGAACGAAGTTGCGCTGAACAGGTTCTCCGGCGGGGTCCAGCATTACGGGGATAGTTTGAGCTGCCTCGAAACCGGCCGCTTTTTCGGGATCAACGAGATTTCGCCAAACAGGGCCTCCGAAGATGTCGTCGCCAAAGGAAAGCGTGTGCTTGAAGTCATCTTTTTCCATGATCCATGGGGCGCGAAGACAACAACCATTAAAATCGTACTGGGTGTAGTACTGCTCCAACATGACTTCCTCCAGTACCTTTGAGAGAGCGTAGCATCCGGGGTAAGCCGAATGTTTTTGCGTTTCGGTAACGGGATCGGGATGGGGATAGAAGAAGTGCCCCATGCCGGCATCCCCGCCGATCAAAATAAATTGTTTGAACGATGAGCTCATCCGGCATTCCTCCAGAAGCCAAAACAATCCCTTCACCGTGACGTCCATTACTCCTTCGGGAGTCTCTTTGCAGGTGGCCAGATGCAGGACATGCGTAACCTCTCTCAACGCTTCCGCAACCAGACTGCGATCGGCAATACTCCCACGGATTACTTCTAGTCGAGGTGTCTCTTCGAGAAGTCGGTTATGACAAAGTGCTCGAACTTTGGCATCGGAGAATTTTTCATCTTCAAGAAAACGTCCAAGAAAATGCGAACCCACTTTCCCCGTCGCTCCGGTAAGGAGAATTTTCATAGGTGTTGAGAGAGCAAATCTACAATGCCTTCTCTGTTCAAGGAAAGAGGGCGAGAATGAAAACGTACGCTTCCTTACAGCAACTCGGTAAGGGGTTGGCCTTTGTCGGCGAGTGTAAAGGGTCTTCGGGTAGGGGAGTAGACGATCTCGTCGAGAGGTAGTCCCAGGGCATAGGCGATGGTGGCGTTGAAATCGGGAATCTCGACACGTTGGTCTACGACTTCGCGACCTTCTGGGTCGGTTTTACCCCAGACTTGTCCGCCCCGGATTCCGCCACCTGCAAGCATGGATGAGAATGCTTTTGGATAATGATCGCGACCCAAGTTGGCGTTAATGTTTGGCGTACGACCAAACTCAGTTGCCAGCACCACTAGGGTTTCGTCGAGCATGCCTCGCTTATCGAGGTCACCCAGGAGCGCGGCAAGCGCTTGATCGAGGATGGCGCAACGTTCGGGCGCTCTATCGAAGTTCAGTTGGTGAGTGTCCCAACCTCCGAGTTGTACCTCCACGAAACGAACGTGCCTTTCCACCAAACGTCGTGCCAGCAGTACGCCTTGACCAAACGTTTCTTCGCCATAAGCCTCTCGCGTTTCCGCAGACTCCTTATCTATGTCGAAAGCGTCGAGGTCTCCGCTTTTCATGAGGCGCACCGCATCCGCGTACATGTCTGAATAAGCCCTTACCTTCTTCAAATTGTATTTTTCTCGGAAGCCCTTGTCGAACTGATCGGCGAGAGATAGGCGTTTCTTGAATTCTTCCTCGGTGACGCCGGGATGCATTCTGCTGTTACGGAGTCCTTCGTCGGGTTTGCCAATGGCTAAAGGTTGGTGGGAGGATGGCAGGAATCCGGCGAGCGGATGCTGACTGCCTCCGCTTACGACAACCGCTCCGGGCAAGGTGGGATTGGAACGTTCGTCAAGTCGAGTCATCCAAGCTCCCATGCTTGGGTGCCGAATCGTCGATCTGGGGGCATAGCTGGTATGCATGAAATAATTGCCTTGTTGATGTGCTCCCTTAGTCGAGGTCATACCACGGACTACGGCGATCTTGTCCGCGTGATTAGCGAGTAGTGGAAGGTTTTCGGCAAGTTGCACTCCGTCTGCATTGGTCTTGATGGCGGTTGTGGGCCCGCCGGTTTCCGTGCCGGGTTTTGGGTCGAACGTATCGATGTGAGTCATCCCTCCGGACATGTAGAGATAGATTACGTTGCGTGCCTTTGGAGCGTGGTTAAGGGGGCGATTGAGTCCTAAGCCTGCAGCTATGGCTTGCTTCGGCATTGCCCAAGGCAGAATGCTTACACCGAGAAAGGCTTTTGCGGCTTGTGTTACGAAGCGGCGTCTGGAGAATTCGTCTGCTTGGTTTAGAATGTTTTTCATAGTATTTGCTGGAATGGAGTTCTTATACAGTCTCGGTTTTATTGAATGAATGAGAACTGTCTTGTATTGAGTAAAGTCCAAGCAAGCCCTCGAATTCCTGGGTTCATGCCATATGAGCTCTTAGTTTTGGCTCTTTGGGCATAATGTTTTAATAGCTTTCGCTTTTTCTCCGTGGGAATATTGGCGGGCATCCGCGAAGAGTGATCAGGGGTTTCATCTTTTGCCCTATCAATTTCATCGAGACAGGTTTCCTGCTCCTCTTTGGTTGGCTTTCGGTTAAGAATGGAAAGGAATAAAACGTCTACTTTATCCTTGATCGCATCAACTCGAGAAAGATCTTCGGCGAATGGTGCAGCAGGTTGTTTCAAGATAGCTTGATAAATGGAGCCATTCAGCAAAATGAGAGCTTGCGGCACGGAAGCTTCGCGACTGGCGTTTTCTATGACTTCTCTGTCCGACTGACCAAATTCTCTTAGGAAATGACCGTTGGGTGCGGGTGATGGCATGTAGGAGGCTCTGACTAACTGTTTCGAAAAGCCTTTCCATCGATCCGTCGACGAGTCGCTTGAATTTTTACTGCTTGGCGCTCTGCCGTAAAGGGCTCCGCCATCGAAACCTTTTCCCATTATCAGGGAGGCATAGGATGCTCTTTGCTTATTGCGAAGCTGCCCGTACTCACGGCGTAAGCGGGACACGCTTTCAAGTTCGTTATTCTCCTGGGCTTCTCGCAATTTTTTTTGAATACCTAACATTTCATCGTTTGAGCTTTTGCTCATTCGCGCACCTTTTTTGGCTACCGACAGCATTTCTTTTCCTTTTAAATCATAAACTGTTTCCTCATAGGCGGAGAGTTGCTCTACCCGTGATTGGTGACGACTCAAGTCAGGCTTCCTTTCATCAACATAGGGAATCGATAAGGTGAGAAAGGAGTCCCACAACTGCTCTGCACTCATCCGTTGGAGGATAGGACCCGGGAAGTGATAGGGTTCGCCGGATACGATTTCTTCCGTGGAAGTCTCGCGGCGAAAGGCTTTTACGTTGTAGAGGATTCGAAGGAACTGCTTGATGTCGTAGTTATGTTCGATCATCAGCTTTTCCAAGTGCGCCATTAGTTCGGGATTGGAGGGGGTCGTGTCGTCTCTAATGTCATCCACAGGTTCGATTACCCCGACCCCAAAGACACGTTTCCAAAGACGGTTTGCAATGACTTTTGAAAAGCGTGGGTTTTCGGACGAAGTCATCCACTGGGCATAGCCTTCCACCGGATCCGTTTCCTGATCTAGTTTATCACTTTTTCCGAAAATGGGAGCTGCCGTAATTGATGCTTTTGGCTTGGCGTCTTCATATTGGTAATCGTGGGGCAGTTGCAACTTTCGGGGATTGTGGGAGGCGCCGTATCGAAGGGGGCGCATGATCTCACTGGCGGCTTTGCGGAGCAGTTGGCCTTCCTTCGACTTGTAAGCCTTTTTTCTTTTTTCAGCATCGCTTCCCTTGAATTGGCTGAAAAAAGCGTTCTGCATTTCCTTTTGTTTCTCCCCTCCCATGCGCGCCTGAACGCCATAAGTGTAGGCAGCCATTTGGTAGTACTCCATTTGAGTCCACTTGTCGAATGGGTGGTTGTGACACTGAGCGCAAACCATTTGGGTGCCGAGGAAAACTTGTGTCGTATTGGACATGTTGTCCAAGGGCATTCCTGCGTCTCGCATGTAGTAGCCCACGGCACCATTGTTCCACGGATATCCTTTAGCCGTGATGAGCTTTCGCGCTACTTCGTCGAAAGACATGTTTTGCCTAATGGCATCCATCATCCAAATGGCATAACTTACTCCACCGCCCACGTTGTTGGCCCCACCGCTTCTTGACGGGGATTGAATGCGAAGCAAATCCGCCCACCAATTGAAGGTATGGCTGCCATAGGCCTCGGAATTGAGAATCCGGTCGATCAAGGTGGAGTGCTTTTGTGGATCGTTGCTTTCCAGAAAACCTATGGTCTCTTGATAAGTGGGTATGCGACCCCCTACTTGAAGGTGTGCCCTGCGGACGAAAGTCGCATCATCCGCCAATGGCAAGGGTTTGACTTTATTCGTTGCGTAGCCTTTGGCCAATATGGCGTCGATCGCCTTGGCATCCTCAAGGATTTCTTTTAGCGGTCGGACCGCGTTCACTTCGGGAGCTTTTGCGTCGAGCGGAACGTATACGTTTCCAAATGCGTTTGCCACGCATGATAGCAAGCAAACAAGAATCGAGCCCATGCGGGCATTAATTATTTTCATTTTGCAGAAGGATATCAATTTATCATTATAAACTATGTTTCTCGCACAAAGTTTCAACAATGTTTCCGCATTCACTCCCAAATTGAATTTTTATGGAATTTCACCCGAGTAGACGCTGTTCTACTTAAAACGAGTGCGACAAGGATACGATAAAATTACGACCGGGACCGTTGAGGCCGGAACCGTGCACCCGGTAGTCTTCGTCTCCGAGGTTCTCGGCAGCCAATGAGATCGCGGAGTTTTCGCCGATCGATCGTCCCCCGCGCAGACCGAAAAGAATGA
>JACNJI010000415.1 GCA_014382645.1 Verrucomicrobiota bacterium
GGGGAGGTGACGCGCCGTGCGTCGGCGACGTCCCTGCCGGTGACGGGCGAAATATGGAATTCCTTTTTGAGCTCTTGCTGGCTGCGTTAATTTGGTTTTTTGTCTGAATCATCCCAGCTGAAGGCTTTTGCATACCGCTCTCCCCAAGGGGTGTTGGTGATCTCCGCCATGATGGCATGAGGGCGGTTAACTTCCTTGTCCCATGCGTAGTAAAAGCTGATAGGATTGAAGCAATAACCAAAAGTTCGCAAATGAGTCAGGACGGAAATGCGTCCTTCAATCGGTCGTCCAATTTGTTCAGCCATTGTTCGCCTTACAGCCTTGTCCAAGCAACTGGTTCCTTTACTATGATAATCTTCGCGCCGAAAAACGGATAGGTTCGGGCTGTTAACCGACCATAGCCAACGGCTTTTGAAAACTTCGGGTAGTTCGTCCAGGAAAAGGTGGGGCATGAAGAGTTTGTAACAGAGGTTATGCGTCTTAGGGGAACGGCGATGATGACGAACCTCGCCGAAGTACAGGCAGCTATTCATTTGAGTCTTTCTCCAAAGGCTTCGCATACTCTTAATCCGCTGGATAGACCATCTTCGTGGAAACCATAGCCCCAGTATGCCCCGCAGAGAGAAATACCTTGGTTTCGGATGAATTCTCGATGTCGTTTCTGGGCGTCTTTACGACCTTTGTGGTATGTGGGGTGAGAAAATTTGAAATCACCGTGATGAAGGCTGGTTTCTATGCTCTCTTCTTGGTTTAGGGAAACGCAAAAGGGTTGCGAGCAAGTAAGTCCTTGCAGGATATTCATGTCGTAAGTGACCGTTGCCTTATCTGAATGACCCTCAGGTAAATAAGCATTCCAGCTTGCTCGAGCCGAATTGCGGCGTGGAAGCAGGGAATCGTCACTATGCAGAGAAACTAAGTTTTGTTCGTAGGGAAAGGCTTCTAACAGTTTTTTCTCTTCTTGCGTGGGTTGGTCTATCATCCGGAGAGACTGGTCTGCGTGGCAGGCTAGAATGACTTCATCGAATGTGGCCATTGTTCCATCTTGTAGGTCTAGGCTTACTCCTTCCTTAGTTCTAAAGACCCTTTTGATGGGAGTATTCAGATGAAGCCTGTTCCCAATCTGTTTAACCATTTTATCCACGTATGTGCGAGATCCGCCTTTGAGTACTCGCCAAATCGGGCGATCAAATGATTGAAGCATTTTATGATTGGACAGGAAGTCGAAAACGAATTCCATCGGGAACTTGCCAAATCTTTCCGTGGAGCAGGACCAAAGAGCGGAACCCAAAGGCAAGAGAAAGGCATCTCGAAAGCGTTGGCTAAAGTGATGTTTTGATAGGAAATCGTCCACTGATGATTGGCTTCTTTGATTGCGTTTTGCAATTGAATGAAAGCGAGAAATATCACGAACCATTCCCCAGTGCTTGAAGTCTATAAGGTTTCGACTAGCCCCAAATAATCCCTTTAAGCTTTCTCCACTGTACTCTATTCCCGATTTGGCGCATCGTACGGAGAAACCCATACGAGTCTTCTTGGATTCGACTTCTAGATGCTTCAGCAAACGGACGAAATTTGGATAATTGCTTTCGTTGAAGACAATAAAGCCAGTATCGATTTTGTGGCTTTCCGTCTCACCTTTAACTTCGACTGTATTTACGTGTCCGCCGGGTTTCCCATCAGATTCATAGATTGTAACCTCGCATTTGCGGCGAAGCAAGTAGGCACAGATCAAACCCGATATTCCAGAACCAATGATACCAACCTTCACTTAGTCGTCTCAGGAATTTTCTAACTTATCGCTTTTTCTTGTACCCAAGAAGGCGTCTTTTTTAATCCCCATACGAATCCAAAGAATGATAGTACCTGCAGTATCCTATGGGTTGGATCAAACTGTCCTTTGAAAAACCCCTGCCTCGCGGAACTTGGGAAAAAATGGTGGTTGTTATGCCATCCCTCTCCCAAGGTTAGAACGGAGACAAGTGCATTGTTTCTGCTTTCATCTAAGGTCTCGAATTTTCTTTTTCCAAATATATGAGCCAAAGAATTGACAGAGAATGTAGCGTGATACAGGGCGACTGTCGGAACTAAGAATCCCCAAACGAATAACTGTGCTCCTGAAGTTTCCAATTTGGAAATTGCCCAAGAAGTTTCTCCCAACCAATAACAAAATAAGGCTAAAGTAAGTACGGGGATCCAATCATAGCGATTTATAAATCGTAACTCCTTGTATTTTAACCAGTCTGGGATTTCTCTTAGGAAGGTTGGTAGTGCATAGTCGGACATAAACCATAACGCATGGCTCCATAGAACACTCTTACTCTTTGGTGAGTGTACGTCTAAGTCCGTATCCGAATATTTATGATGACGCCTATGGTGTGCGGACCACCATAGAGGACCGCGTTGGCCGGCACTGCACGCAACGAAAGCCCCCAAGAACTGTACAATTCGATTAGTTTCAAATGCTCTGTGAGAGAAGTATCGATGGTAGAAGGCGGTTATGGCAAACATCCGCACACAGTAAGAGATAAAAGCTATAGCCACGCACCACCAAGAGAAATTGACAAACAAGACCCCTATGACCGAAAGATGAATCAGTATGAAGGGAATGCACCTAAACCACTCAACTTTTTCTTGTCCTTCGACTGGATTTTCAAAGGTTTCAGGGGGTGGCAAGATCCACCGTAGTACTGCCGAGAGCATTATATTAGGCAGCTGCTCTAAGGGCTAGCGTCAGTTCTAATGGACTCATGCTGTTTTTACCGCATATTCCTAGATTTACGAATTGATCAAGTTTCCTGAAATCCAACTTGCCGTTACGCAAAATAATAGCCCTTAGCTTTCTTACACTTCTAGCTTCAATTTGCCTGATCCTTTCAGCTGACACTTTCATTTTTAGAGCAATCTCTTCCAGTTTCATTGGTAAATGGTTGCCCAATCCAAATCTCATGGAGATGACTTTTTTCTCTCGTACATCGAGAAAGTCGACAGCTACGTTTATGTCGTCGGGAAGAGATCCACTGTCTCTGTAGGAGGAAGTTTCGTCATCTTTGTAAACAAGTAGATCCGCGAGTGTTAATTCGGAATCATTAATAGTTTTATCGATCGATGTGGAACATACGGGAGCCATTTTAACTCTGTTGGCTAGGTTTCTCTCGTTCCCAATATTTTCATTGATTTCTTTTTCGGTCGGTTCGCGTCCCAGATTTGCTTGAAGCTGTGTCTCGATTGCCTTTTCTCTTCTCTTTTCCTGAAATACATCATGGGGCACAGATACTGCCCCCTGCAATTTGCTGATGTACCTTTGTATCCTCTGCCTGATCCACCATGCCGCATAGGTACCCAACTTGAGACCTCTGGTATGATCAAATTTATCTATGGCTATAATCAAGCCTAATATCCCCTCGGCCATTAAATCCTCAACGGGCATCTTTGAATTTTTGAATTTTAAAGCTAAAGAAGCAACTAACCTCAGGTGCCTTTCTATTAGTTCGTTTCTAGCGTCTTCGGATCCGTTTTTCATTTCCTCGAACAACTTCGCACACTCCTCTTTTGTAGGAGGGGCAACACGAGAGCGGACGGTCATGAATCCACCAATTGGATCTTTGGTTCGGACTTTATCGGCTGACATTTCTTCTTCTGAAAAACACTTCATATAATACAGATCGATTTCTACCATAACCCGGATCATTTTTTTCTTAATAATCACTGAAGGTCTCTCTTCGACTGACGAGTCGAATTACTGTCTGCTAGAGTGAATCTGCCATTTTCTTGTTACTTGCAGACAGATGTAGAAAGTACGCTAATTAAAGCTGGGCTGTTTTGGTAGACTTCTTGGAGAGCTATTACTAAATTTGACCACTGAAGATTTCGCGAACCCAAAGATTTGAGCTGAAATCAAAGTCGTCAGGGCGAAAACGATCTTAATCCAATTTGTCCCTAAGAATAACGAAGAACCTACCGAGCAAAGAGGGGGAAGCCATTGTTTTTCAGTTCTTGGGCAAGGTCGCCAATGCCTCCAAAGCCCTTGCGCGAGCTTGAGGGTGGTCAACGCATGGTTGTGGGTAGTTTTGTCCCAATGTCACATTGCTTTGAGAAAGAACAATGGTTGGGGCTTCCCAAGGTTTGAAGAGCCATTTGGACGGTAATTCCTTCAATGGCTCAATCCACCTTCGAGCATACTTGCCCGAGGTGTCGAACTTTTCGCCCTGAAGAATCGGATTGAAGATTCTAAAGTAAGGGGCGGCATCGGCTCCGCACCCTGCTGCCCATTGCCATCCTTGAGTATTGCTGGCTAAGTCTGCGTCGACGAGAGTGTCCCAGAACCATTTGGTACCTTCAGTCCAAGACATGAGAAGGTGCTTTACGAGAAAGGAGGCTACGACCATGCGAACACGGTTGTGCATCCAGCCCGTTTCGTAGAGTTGTCGCATTCCCGCATCAACTAATGGGTAACCTGTTTTCCCCAATTGCCAGTTGGACAGTGCCTGTGCGTCTTTTCTCCAAGGGAATTCAGCATACTTCGGTCTTAACGGATTTTCAGGTAAATGAGGAAAGTGATAAAGTAAATGATAGGAAAATTCTCTCCAACCTATCTCGGCCAAGAATTGGTTCCCATCTGTTGAAGTCGGATCGTCATTGGAATGGGAATGTAGAACGGCTTGGCAAATTTGTCGTGGGCTAATGTTACCCCAAGCAAGATAAGGCGATAATCTGGATGTGCCGTTGATCGATGGGATGTTTCTTCGATGCGAATAGTGACGAGTTACCTCTTGAGTGGTCCGACTTATCATTTTATGACCCTCGTCTTCTGAAACGATCCAATGAGAATGGAGTTTTTCATGCCAAGGATGCTCGGTCAATAATCCAAGTTCATGCAATGATTCTGTTGGAGAATTGTCCTTGGAGAATGTGAATTTAGATGGCTCATAGCATGTCGGTTTCTTGTGAATTCCGGATCGAGAAAGCTTCCAGTATGGAGTAAATATTTGGTAGGGTTTTCCCGAACCATTTTTAATTTCCCACGGTTCGTTGAGGAGGGAGCCATTGAAGGACTCGCATTGAATTCCATTCCGTGAAAGCGCATCCTTTACCGAAATTTCCGTTTGTCGGCCTGCGGGATCATAACTGCGGTTGAAAAATACAGTGTCTGCTCCAACCACTTTGGCTATCAGGGGCAAAATGTATTCGGCAATTCCTTTTCGTAGAATCAGCTTCCCATTATTGGAGTCTATGGATTTACCGAGATCTATGAGTGATTGATGCAGCCACCATCTTGAGGCCGCTCCCGGGCTCCATTGGCCACCTTCTTTCTCGTTCCAGATGAATACCGGAACAATTTCCTTCTTGGCATTGTAGGCAGCGACTAAGGCAGGGTTATCTTTGACTCGCAGGTCTTTGCGAAACCAAACGATTGCCCGTGACTTCCTCGAAGGACTTTTTTCAGTGCTCATTGAGACGAAGGCTAGAGAGTCCTGCATCGACTTTTAGAATTTGTCCGGTTATCGAAGCAGCATCCGGAGAATGTAAAAAATTGATTGTAGCGGCGACTTCATCGACCCCGGGCAGTTTTTTCAAAGGATGTTTGTTTTCAATCATGCGGATCGCTGTTTCTCCACCCACCATGCGTTTACCCATTTCGGTGGGGGTTAAGGTTGGGGCGACGACGTTTACGCGAATGTTTGGCGCTAGATCCGCAGCCAATGCAATGGCAAATCCTTCGAGCGCTGATTTCGCAGTGGATATTGCACAGTGGTTTGGCAGACCTGACCTCGCGGCCACCGAGGAGAGGAAGGCAATGGATCCGTTTTCATTTCTGCCAAGTCTTGGCAGCAGGCTTTGGATCAATATAAATGCATCCAGTACGTTTGTCCGATAAGCCTCGATCATCTGTTCAGTAGTCAGTCTTTTTATCGGTCCTAGGATGACTGTACCTGGACAGAAAGTAAGACAATTTATGACCGAGGGCAGCTGCTCGAGGAAGCTTTGGGGCTGAGTGACATCTCCCTTGATCCATTGTCCATACTTGGAAGGTGATTTCGGAGCATTTCGAGAAATTGCGTAGACTGAATGTCCTGCTTGCCCGGCTTTTTCTACGAGAGCCCTGCCGATTCCTTTTGAGGCTCCTGCAATCACATGGAAGGGTCGAGGGAGTGTGTTATTTGTTTCCATCTATATTATATCGTAAAAGGTGTTGTACTGGATCATGTTTTGGTCAGCGTTGCTTGACCTTTTGAATTGCGTTACGTATTTCAAAAGGTATGGGCAGGGGTGGAAAACGAAAAGGAGCGGGTAGACCTATGGGTGGCGGGGCGTATGGAGAAGCTACGCACCCGGTTCGGATTCCTTTGAGCCAAGTGGATCGAGTGCTTCGCTTCGTTCGTGAAAAAGAATACGCCTTGCCACTCTATGCTAGTAGAGTATCGGCAGGCTTTCCCTCGCCCGCCGATGACTACGTTGAGTCCGCCCTCGACTTAAACGAGCATTTGGTGCGCGAACCCGCTGCGACCTTCTTTGTTCGCGCTCAAGGCGAGTCAATGATTGGAGCGGGCATCCATGACGGCGATCTTCTGGTGGTTGATCGCAGTGTCGAGGCAACGGACGGAAAAGTGGTTATCGCCTCCATCAATGGCGAATTGACCGTAAAGCGTTACGTCCGCCGGAATGGCAAGGTGTGGTTGGCCCCCGAGAATCCCGCCTATCGGGCGCTGATCCTTAATGAGGAGGACGATGTTCGGCTTTGGGGTGTCGTAAAAAATGTGATTCATCCTCTGTGATCGCACTGGCGGACTGCAACAACTTCTACGTATCCTGTGAAAGGGTTTTTCGACCTTCTCTGGAGGGTCGCCCCGTGATCGTCCTATCCAACAACGACGGTTGCGCCGTTGCCCGTTCCCACGAGGCAAAGGAACTTGGGATTTCCATGGGAGTTCCGTACCATCAGGTGAAGAAGCTTTGCGAACGTAACGGCGTGACGGTCCTGTCTTCCAACTATGAGCTCTACGGCGACATGTCTCGTCGAGTCGTTTCCGTGCTCTCTCGCTTTGCTCAGGAGATGGAGGTTTATTCCATCGACGAATCTTTTCTTAACTTTGACGGAGTTAAAAGCCCGCTCGTTCTTTCGCGAAGAATTTGCGAGACCGTTGGACGTTGGACGGGTATTCCGATATCGATTGGCTTGGGTCCCACCAAGACTTTATCCAAGCTCGCCAATCGTCTTTCTAAAAAGGATGGAGTGGGCTGCCTCGAGATTCGAGAGACAGATCTGGAGGCTCTTGCCAAAGTGGAGGTCGAGGATATCTGGGGAGTAGGGCAAAGGTTGGGTGTTCGTCTCCGTAGAATTGGTGTTCGCAATGCACTTGGTTTGATTGAAGCCCCGACCTTGGCCATTCGCTCCGTTGGCGGAGTTACTCTGGAACGTACGCAGAGGGAGCTCGGAGGACTTCGCTGCATCGGTATGGAGGATGTTCCCCAGCCAAAGAAAAACACTTGCTCTTCGCGTTCCTTTGGAACGCCTGTGACGAAACTTGAAGATTTGGAGGAAGCCGTTGCGAACTACGCGGTCAAGGCAGGGAGTAAGGTTCGCAAGGAAGGATCACTTGCCTCTGGTATACAAGTGTTCCTTGCAACCAATCGCTTTAGCGAAAATCTGCCTCAGTACGCTAACTCGCGAACCTTGGCATTCGACGAACCGACCGACGACCCCATCCGTATCGTCACTAATGCCAAAATTCTGTTGCGTTCTATCTACCGTCAAGGTTTCGCTTACAAAAAGGCTGGGGTTATCCTACTCGATCTCGTCTCAAGCAAGCGGATGCAAGGTTTACTCTTCGAAGAATACGGCAGCGAAAATCGCAGGAAATTCGTTCGCTCCATGGAGCAAGTCGTAGCCATCTACGGACCAAGCGCGGGCTTTCTCGCCGCTCAAGGCGTAAACCGGTCATGGAGTATGAAGCGGGAAAGTCGCACCCCTCGTTACACGACCAGCTGGAAAGAGTTGCCCGTGGTTGGCTAGGAACTAGCGTTTGGCGAAATCGTAGCAGGCGATCTCGCTACCGTTGCGGACCACTAGGTAGCCTCCGACCAAAGCGGGCCCGTTCCAGCAGCGTTCCTTCTTTAGGACTTGGTGGGAAGCTATCTCATTGAAGGAGCCGGCCTTTGCCTCGACGATGCCGAGTGTTCCCGTGTTTCCGAGGATTAGCAACTTGTCGGTTGCAAGCAGAACGCGACCATATCCGTATTTCTTTCCTCGCCACTGGAGCTCTCCCGTACTTGCGTCGAGGCAGGTGAGGGAACTCTCGCTCAAGCCGTAGAGATAGCCGTCCTTGAGGACCGGGTTGGAGAACTTGGTTTTGAGGTTCTTCGATTTCCAGATTTGTTCCGTTTCGAAACCATTTTCGGTCTTCTTCAAGCGAATGGCTTCGGCTCCCTTGCCGTAACCTGCGGAAAGCAGGAAGACATCTTCCGATAATGGGAGGGGTTGGACAATTTGGGCATTGATCATGAAGATTTTCCACGGATGCTCCCACAGGGTCTTGCCGTTGGTTGGATCGAGTCCCGCCAATTTCCCCTCCACAGCCACCGTCAGGTATTTTGTCCCGAGCAGGTCGAGCATCGTGGGAGACAGGTAGACGCCCGCACCTTTCAGTTCGGAGGTCCAGCGGGGTTCGCCCGTCGCGGCGTCATAAGCCTTGACGGCACCGGCCTTGCCGCCGAGGGATACTACGATCAGGTCGTCAATCACCAGTGGTGAGCCAGCGATTCCCCAGTGCGGGTACTCGTAGTCGGTGGCAAGGGTGGCTTGCTCCCATCCGGGTTCTCCCGTGGCGGCATCGAGACAAGCCAGTTTACCGCTCGAAGACAGTGAGAAAACTTTCCCTTTTGAGAAGACGGGGGTGCTTCGAGGACCTGGTCCACCCATGGAATCGCTCCATCGGTCCTTGGTTCGGTGTTCCCAAATGACTGAACCATTCATCAACGAGCAACAGGACAGAACCTCGAATTCTCCTTGCTGTTCTAGAGTGTAGAGGCGATTTTCGACAATGATAATGGAGGAATGTCCTTGGCCGATGTGCTTACGCCATACCGTTGCAGGTTCCTTCATCCAGTTGAGGTCTACGCCTTGTTCGGGGGCGATGCCGAGCCTGCCGGGTCCTCGAAAGTCAGGCCAGTCGGCTGTGGTCGAATTATCCTTGAGGCGGAATTCATCCGCTTTGGGGGCGGGCAGCTCAAGCCTACTTTTATCCTTTTTCCCTTTCCATTTGAAGGAAGGCGTCATGCCGCCCCGCCACTCGATTTTTACGCAACTCGACAGTAACACCATACAGATCAAAGTTCCCGGTGCAGTTAGGGTGAGAAGTTTCATGAATGTATTATTCTCCAAGAGCCTTTTCGATGGCTTTTCCGAGTTTACTTGAAGACGGAGATGTTAACGAACCAAATCTATCAATTGGTTTGCCGTCCCTTCCGACTAAGATCTTTGTGAAGTTCCATTTGACGTTTCCTTTGGTAGGGGAGTCTTTGCCCACTAGCGTCTCGTAGAGCGGGTGTCTTGTCGCTCCATTGACCTCTATTTTAGAAAACATGGGGAAGGTGACCCCGAACTTGGTAGTGCAAAATTCTTTAATTTCTTTTTCATCGGCAGGTTCTTGTTTTCCAAACTGGTTGCAAGGAAAGCCGCATACCACAAAACCTTTAGATTTGTACTTTTCATATAATTCCTCAAGTCCTTTGTATTGCCTCGTGAAGCCACATCTAGATGCTACGTTCACAATAAGCATTACTTTCCCCTTGTGCTTTAGTAGCGAAGTCTCACTTCCGTCAATGTCGAGGAGTCCGTGTTCATAGACGGGTTTGGCGGTGATGTTTGTTGTAATTGCCATAGCTAGAAGGATTAAGAATTCTCTCATCTTGTTGTCTCAATTTTTAGATTAGGTTTTTGTCTGTCGATCTTCTTTTTTCTGATCGGCAAATGAACTTCCGAACGCTTGAAGAATCCTGGAACGAAAGGCCCGTTCCAATACACCGCATAGGCTTCGGATACCGCTTCGTATTTTCCATTCTTGTTAATCCATGAAAGCAGGCGTTTTTGGCTTTTGCGAAATCGATCCTCCGAATAACCGCCTCTAATCCCTATTGCCAGAACGACAAGTGGATCGATTTTTTTTACTTCGACTGCGGATGTAGACTGTATGGCTTTTAGCTGATCTTTTTTTCCAACGAAGAATCTCATTGAGCCGGGGTTTATTTCCGCTTCCACTGGCGTTGTCATGGAAATGTCGTTTACATTGATGTAGCGAAACAGGTTGCGGAAGAGTCCATTGTCAGCCTGGAAATATGATACCTCGGAATGAGTCTCTAAGGCTACCCTTCCTGGCAGCCGCAGGATTTTGATTTCGCCGACAGGCGTTTTCTGTTGCATGGGTTCGTAAGCATTTAAGCACGATGAGAATACCAAAAATGCGGTGAATGTGTTCATACTCTTTTTCATTCTATTTACATCGTTCAAATTAGGGTTGCGGTTCAACAAAATTTAAGAACTTTAGGTTAATCTTGCTTAGGTTGATGTGGATAACTCCTTTCTTTGAGCATTTCAAAATCTTTATCGAATGGACCTAAACGTTAGGTTTATCCGAGGAGCGATGGCAAGAGCAGTACGTGGTATTTCGTGCACCCAATGATGTTGAGTTTCTCCTTTCATTAATAATAAACTGCCGTGCTCCAATTTCATTTCTACCCTACAGCCATTTCTTTGATATTCTTTGTGCCTCAGCTTGAACTTTCTTTCGGCGCCAAAACTGATCGATCCGATTACAGGATTCCTGCCTAATTCCTTTTCGTCGTCACTGTGCCAGGCTACCCGGTCCTTTCCATCGCGATAGTAGTTTATGAGAACGGAGTTGAATGGGGATTTGGTATGTTTTTCGATTGCTTGCTTGATTTCAAGAAGTTCCTCGCTCCACGGTGTGGGGTTCATTTGAATGCCCGAATAAGAATAGCTTTTCCCTACATCTCCGTACCAAGCCTCTAGTCGTGGAACTAAGCTTCTTTTTCCATAAAATTGAATCGTATTTTGACGCCATTTGATATTCTGAATCAAAGTTTTGAGCATTTGATCCGATTTTTTTTTAGAAAAAAAATCAGAAATGTACTGAATGTCAGCATTCGGTAGATTCTCGGGTATCGGATTATTCGTAAACAACTCCCCTTGTTCAACTTGTTGAGAATTCATTGAAGATGAAAAAGGAAAAGAACAGAATCTGTTTGTGCCTGAAGATCAATGTTTTCATTCCAATCTTCGATTGCCAATCCATCAGCCCGGCATAATTGCTGTTCTCCTGCACGGAGCGTTCCTGAAACTACTTGAATCCAACCAAAAGGGAATAATGGATTGGGTTTTAGTTTAAGGGTTTTCCCCGCGTCAAGATGTACCAATGAAAATTCCGCATCTTGGTGAATAACTGTTGAGCCATTTCGTCCATTACCCGAAAATAAAATGTTTAAATCGTTACGGAGGATTCCTGCGTCCAAGTCCTTTTCTTCGTACAGTGGCGAGCCTCCGTTTTGTTTTGGTTCCAACCAAATTTGATACAGTTCCGTCTGCTTTTCCTTCGATGGGTTGAATTCACTATGATAGACTCCACTTCCTGCACTCATATACTGAAGCTGTCCTTCCGAAAGGATTGAGCCGTTGCCCATGCTGTCCTTGTGCTCTAAGGATCCCTTCATGACATAGGTGAAGATTTCCATGTTTCTGTGGGGGTGAGTGGCAAAACCACCGCTGGGTTCAATTAAGTCGTTGTTGATGACCTTCAGGGAACGAAAACCCGAATGATTGGGATCATGATAGTCTGAAAAAGAAAAGGTGAAGCGAGCATGCAGCCACCCTGAATCTGATTTCCCACGCTCTCCGGCAGGTCTTATTTTCGTCCTCATTTAATTTCAACTTAGCGTAGAAGTCCCTTTATCCAAACTCATCTTTTAAAAGTGAGTTTAAATTTTCCTTTTCAAGGGTATCATTCTCTTCATGAAAGTGATAGTTGTTGGGGCAGGAATAGCGGGCTGCATTTGTGCTCGTCGTTTATCAGATATGGGCCATGAGGTTATGGTAGTCGAAAAAGGGCGAGGAGTTGGAGGGCGCATGTCCACGCGACGAATGAATGGAGCAATAGTAGACCATGGAGCTCAATTCTTTACTTTTCGGGATAAGCGTTTACTTGGATATCTTCAAGAATGGCGTGATGATGATCATGTTGTCGAGTGGTACGACCATGTTCCGAATCGACCCGATTTGGCTTGTCGTTCGAGATTTCGAGGGGTTTGGGGTATGACGGCCCCTGCAAAACATCTTTCGCGTGCTTTAAAGATAGAGAAGAACTTTTTTGTGCAATTCATCAAATGGTCAAGAGGAACTTGGATGGTCGAGGAGAAAGGAACTAACGGAAGGTCCCTTAACGCCGACCATCTGGTTCTTACTCTTCCCGTACCCCAAACGCTCGAGCTTTTTTCTCGGAGCAGTTTCGAATTGGAAACGAAAGTGATGAGCAAGTTGATGAAAATACGATATACTCGTTGCTTTGCTCTGTTTGGTTTGCTTGATCGTGTGTCGTCCGTTCCTATTCCAGGCACGATTGCGCATCCTACACCCCAAATTGACTGGATAGCCGATAATCAACTCAAAGGCATTTCTCCAAAACCAGCTTTTACTCTTCATGCCTCATCCCAGTTTTCTGACGAAATCTGGAATGTTCCCGATAATGATGGAATTCTCTCCTTGGTTCCAGTGGTGGAAGGGCTAATGCAGGCGAAAATTTTGGAGTGGGCCATTCATCGATGGCACTTTTCCAAGCCCTTAGTTACCTTTGGAGAGAGCCATTTCCATTCTCCGGACAGGCACTTGAGCCTAGCTGGTGATGGTTTTTCAGGGGAAAGAGTTGAGAGTGCGGCAATTTCCGGATGGGAGGCTGCCGAATCAATAACGCAAGGGGCTTGATTCCCCCGGATTGACTTTTTTATCTATTCAGAACCTGAAACGATAAGCTATTTCGTAATAAGGAGCATGGTCGAGATCCCGTTCTAATATCAATGTGTCATCCGAAGCCTTAATCTCGACTTCTCTGGCGAACTCCCAACCGAAAGAAGCCAAAACAGCATGTTTTTCATGAATGCTCCATTGAAGAGTCGCACTTGTACGATAGGCTTTTAGGCGAAAATCTCTCTCTCCATAATTGGAGCTGGTGTTCCATTTCGATCCTGAAAACCGACCTCCTAGAATAAAATCCAGCGAATCTGTAATCGAGTATTTGTACCTCAGGTATGGCCCGGCAAAGAGTAGGTCTGCGTTTTTGGAGGCTTCCCAGTGGAAACCAATGGCTGGAAGAAATAGATTGTCGTCGTATCCGGTGGTATGCACGGCTCCAAAGAACCATTGGAAGGTTTCACTTGTTCGATATCGAGCTCCAATAATTGTCAAATAATTGAAGGTGTCCCCGTCTATACTGTCGTAATCACCCGCCATGGTCGGATTAAAGAGAAGCATCCAGTTTAGGCTTTCCGATTGTTCTTTCATTAGGAGCAAGGGAAGATCAATCGACTGGAGCCAACTTTCGTTTAACAAAGTAGCATCTGAAAATTCCAAATCCGTACCTTCGTATCGAAGTCCTGCGGCAAAAGACCAAGCATCTCCTTTTTTATAAAACAAAGGCGTAATTAATGTCCATTGCCGTAAGCCAATCTCCGTCGAAGTTCCCTCAACTGTTCTTTCGGGAGAACCTGAAAACGACAACCGCACCGCGGCTGCATCGGACATGAAGTCCTGTTCCTTGGGGAATATTGGGCTGTATCCAAAAGTGAGGGTAAGCAGGATGAGTGCAACTTGCGTTTTCATGAGGCACTAGCTATTAGACTAAAAGGCACTCGTCAAGGTACGGTTGTCAAAGTTCCTATAATAAATATGCTTTTAAAATTATGTATTGCTTGAGTCAAAATCAGACATTGCCTGTGTCGCGAGAAGTTCTTTGGAATTTTGTGTCGTCTCCAGAAAATTTGAACCGTATTACCCCTCCCGAAATGGGATTCCAAATTGTCGGAGAGATTCCGAAAAGTATAGCTTCCGGCCAATTCATTGAGTATCGAGTGAAGGTCCCGGTTTTGGGTCGAATCTCTTGGCTTACTGAAATCAAATATGTAGAAGAAGGGTTTTCCTTTGTCGATGAACAAAGAGTTGGACCCTATGCATTGTGGCTCCACCATCACACTTTACTAGATGTCGAGGGGGGCACTGCTATGACTGACGAGGTTCGTTATGTTTTGCCTTTTGGTCCTCTGGGGAAAATTTCTCACTGGTTGTTTGTCCGCAGAAACCTTGAAAGTATATTTAGTTTTCGCCGACAGGCTTTGGAAGAGATTTTTCCTCAGTAGTTTCTCTTGGCTCTAGTACTTTGAAGAATTGTATTCCAGTTTTTCCTTTCCTTTCGCAACGATGGGATGATTTATTATTTCTTCATTGGCCAATTTCAGAGAGTGCTCTCAGACTTACTTTGCCCAATGATTTGAAAGTAGACCTTTTCGATGACCGCGCTTGGATAAGCGTAGTGGCATTCAAGCTGACGAATCTTAAGATTTTCCCTTTTCGACAATTATCTTGGAACGATTTTCTTGAAGTTAATCTCCGGACTTACGTTATAGGTCCCGATGGCCAAAGAGGGGTTTGGTTTTATTCTTTGGACTCTTCGGATCTTCTCGCCACTTGGGGGGCACGATTGCTCTTTGGACTTCCCTACCACAAGTCTAAAATATCAATGTATCGGGAAACGACTGGTTATGTCTGGGAATCTAGGAGAAAAAGCTCTGAAGGATTTACTTCTGCCTCCATTTCCGCCAGTACTACTACTTCTAATGTTTCAGATTACAAGAATTCGCTCAGCAATTTCTTTTAGAGCGATATTGTTTTTGGAGTAAGCGAAAGTTTAGTTACTCCTCTTTTCCTAGCTTCGTCGAGCATCGTCCATATGATCCGGTTGGTTTGGAGGATGCTAAGTACAGTGGAGATTTATTTCGCGCTCAAGGACTGGAAGAACCTGAATGCCATCCGGTTTTATCCCATTACTGTAGAGGATTTGACGTCGTTGCTTCTCCGCCACCATGGTTCGGGAGAATCGCCGGCCAGACAAACCACAGTAACGTCTGATTCCCCGTCCGCTCACACCCTAGAAGCTTTGTGTTCAATGCCTCGGATGTGGTGCTTAATTGGAAAGCCCTTGAGATTGAGGATTTTACTAAGTGGGCCAAGTAACCATCTTCGTCCATTGTCTCTCGATGGTACTTTTTAACAATTATATCTTTGAGCTCCGAGTGGTTTTCAGAACTTGTGATTGCTGACAAAGTTGCCAAAACGCATTCTGGTATCTTGGAATTGTCTAATTCTATTTGGAATCCCCCGTTTTCGGATTTAGATCCCAGCAAGTTGGCAAAGCAGTAAAGATTGGAGTCATACTCGGCGAATTCTACGCACCTTTCGGTTACCGGGCCCTCGAAAAAATTTCCACACATAACTTTGCCAGGTCTATTATAGTAGGAATGTTCGGCGCCCCACCACTTGGTTCTGAGCAATCCCGCTCCATGTAAACGCAGTTTTTCATCCTCCGCGAGCAGAGTTGCATCCAAGTCAGCAAAGGATGCTCTCATAATCTTCATTTGATCTCGGCGGAGGTAGAACAGCCTTCTGGCATCACCTGCATTGCCGAAGCCTTCACGAATCTTTTTGAGGAAATAACCCATACTCGGAAGACTCGTTAATTGTGTTCTCAGGAAAGATTGAATCGCTTGTTCATGAGGAACTGACGAAACCCCATTAGAGCATACCGAGTTATGTTTAGGTAGTTCCACTGAAATAGAGTCAGCACTCTTGCAAAGTTCACTTAAGTCACCTTCGGATGCAGCGGAAGTTCCACAGACAAGATCCCTCAATTCCAGCATCCCTTCGTAGAGACGGTTGACCCTGTCTTTTAAATCGCTTTTGCCCAAATCTCCTAAATCTACTGATGCTCCGCCTCCAATGTATCTTTTTATTGGGAGGGCAGGAGCCAAATTCAAAAGCTCAAGTGGGTGGGGCGTTATCTCCGGTTTCGCAGATTCGCAGATTTCCATCACCCGCGCTTTCAAATCATCGTTTGGCTTCGCGTGTCTGGCCGAAGTCCCCATTAAACATAGACTGTCTTGAACTACTGAAAACTGCTGAGCGACTTGTTTGTCCTTAGCTATTAAGGTCTCAACTTCCTCTGAGTCTTTTCTTTTTAAAAGACCTAGAGAATAGTCAATAAGTGTCTGTTCCAAATCTGGCATCTAATATAGGTCTATGTTTAAAGATGGCTTTTTCAAACTACTTTTTTTTGGTCGTTTAGGACTTTCGGTTTCTCACTCATCTTAAGCTGTTGGGAAGTGATAGCCTTAGTTTTTCCACTCCCAAGCGTATGCGAGATTTTACGGTTCCCAGGGATATTCCGAGTTCTTGAGCGATTTCAGGATGCGTCAAACCTTTGAAATAAGAAAGCTTCAATACTTTTATTTGTTTTGGAGGAAGGTTTTCAATAGCACTGCCTAACAGTTGCTTTTCATCGGTTTGCGAAGCTGATGATGGGATGTCCTCACTTTCGTCCGCGGGATGTACTTCCAAGACTGTGTCTAAACTGGCAGTGTCTTTTCTTCGTTTGCGGGACCTGTACCGATCAACGCTTCGATTTCGTACTAAAACCATTAGCCAACTAGTTAGCTTACCTTTCTGTGGATTGAATGCCTGAGGTTTTTTCCAAAGAGCGGCGAAAGCATCCTGTACCACTTCTTCCGCATCCCACCTGTCATTTAGTATTTGATAGGAAAGCGAAAATAGTTTGGTGCCTATGGAATCATACAATTCGGCCAGTGCCGATGTGTCTCCTGTAGCAATTCTTTCCCAAAATTCTTCTTCTACTACCTTCAAGTTACGACTTGCATACCATAACTAGGTCTGCCTGTCGATAGATAGGAATTTTTGATTACTGAACATTCTACACGCTTCGTGAATTCGGTTACTTGCTTGTCTACTATGATACGTAATACGCAGATGTTTGAATTCAATATATTAGATACGCTAGGCTCCTCTCCACATTCTAGGTCTTACAATGTTTTAATTTCCTTGAGTCTCCCAGAAAGTACGAAGAACGTCGGTGCCCACAATCCTACGAAAATGCCGAACCTTTCGGCATGAGCGATCTCTTCAACGGAGATTCCTTTTGTGAGCATCCAAATTGCAATCGATCCAATTATGGACGCAAATCCCATAGCGAAGCATAGTCCTGATAGTTGTTTGAGTGTGTTTTGATTCATTGGTTGTCGTTTTTATTAGTTAGTTCAAGTTTCTTAACGACAGAACTTTTGCGTCAGATCATTTTGATCGATGACTGTCTCCTCAATTTTTGAGCTCAAGGAAATAATTCATTTCCTTGTCCAGCTGTCTTTTTAGCTCAATAAGAGGAGCGGATTGACCCTCGTTTTCAGAGGGATGCTTACACTTGCTCCTTGGAGCCTGTGCGACTCGAAGACGGAACTAACGAACTCCACGGTCGAGATTCCTTCGTTAAGCCCACAGATCGGTGAGCGGTTATTTTTGATGGAGTCGAGGAGGTCGCGGGTTGCGGCGACGTGGTTGTGTACCGTTCCGCGAATGTCCTGAGGTTCAGGCTTTCCTATGCCGGCAGATGTGATGGGAAGCCATTTTCGATCGGCTTTTGCAGGTTCCCATGGGGAATCTTTCATGAAGTGGATGAGAGGCTCGCGGTCGTTTCTGATATCTATAATTCCTTGGTTGCCAATAATCTGAAGCCCGAAACCCGCCTGTTTTGACCCGCGGTTGCGGACGCTGTCGAAACAGGCTGTCCAACCGTTCTCCATTCGCCATCGGGCGTGCACCTCGTCCCCCGCGAGTGGACCTAGCCCTTCGTTGCCCTCGTTAACGTCTTTCTTGGTTACAGGCCGCCCTTCTTGTAGCATTTCCGCGGAACAGGTGAGCGGTTTTCCGGCCAGATAATTGTACAGGTCGAGGATATGGGTACCTAGAATCCACAAGTCTTCGCCACCCCCTCTGCGATCTTCCTTTCCTCGCCCTCGCATTTCCAAAACATTTCCAACAATGCCTTCCTTGAGCAATTTTTTCAATACCGGCATTGCCGGGTGGTATCTATTGCGGTGGGCTATCGCTAGCTTTGTGCCTGCCTTAGCGCAAGCCTCGGCAATTTCATCAGCTTCCGCCAGTGAACGAGCAAACGGCTTTTCAATGTATATACCCTTTGCCCCCATCTCGCAAGCTGCAGTGATCATGGGCACCCGTTGGTCGACGTGCCGAGGGCACACGGCGACGATTTCGGGTCTTTCTTTTGCAAGCATCTCGCGATAGTCCGCATAGGTTCTGTCCGTCTTTAGCTTTAGCTTTGCCTTGGCTAATCCGCCGGGATGTGCATCAGCTACGGCTTCGATGGAGGTTTCGTCCAGAAGAGTCCAAACCGTATCCAGACCGTGGCCGAAATTTCCTCGTCCCGTGTGTCCAATTACCCCTACTCGCCAAGTCTTTTTTGTCTTTTGCCCGAAAATTGCTGGAGCGGACGCCACCCCCGCTCCTTTCAACAGAAAGGTTCTTCTCGTGGTCATGGCGTTTCAACTGCGTGAGTTTTTAGGTTCTTCAAGTCGAGCACTTCGAGAGCACTTTGTTCGCAGGATTCTAGTTTTACCTTCGGGGCCATGTCCGACTCGAAGGCTTCCTGCCAGCGTAAAGCGCAAAGGCACCAGCAGTCACCTTCTTTTAGGCCAGGGAAAGAAAACTCGGGTCTCGGAGTGCTTAGGTCGTTTCCGGCCATCTTGCTGAATGCGAGAAATTCCTCGGTCATCACGGTGCAGACGACATGTCGCCCGGTATCGCTTCCGTCAGTTTCGCAGCTGCCGTTTCGATACCATCCGGTCTTGTGTTTCTTGCAGCATGGTTGAAGGGACGTCCCAAGAATGTTCAATGGAGTATTTTTTATCGGTGCGATCATTTTACGATCAAGGAATCAAAGGCACTTGCCGACAAGAGCAAAAAACCTTTTTTGAAAGGTTACATGAACTTAGACAAACCCGACGTCCTCTTTGCTCGACCGCTTTACAGTTACCCACTGGATGAGGTGGCCGGCTTTTGTGAGGCTCACAAACTATGGGAGGCTGAGGATGCCGATGCCTTGCTGGGTGCTATCGCCCCGACTTGTCGGGCGGCAGTCACTCGGTCTGTCTTTCCCGAGGACTGGATGGACAAACTGCCCAATCTCGGAATCATCGCCGTTTGTGGGGTAGGGTACGACGGCGTTGAGGTTGAGGCTGCCAAACGGCGGGGCATCGTCGTGACAAATACTCCCGACGTTCTCACCGAGGAGGTGGCGGATTACGGTGTGGCCTTGATGTTAGCGGTGGCTCGTCGCCTTGCGATGGGAGATCGTTATGTTCGTGATGGGCGATGGGCTAGAGAGGGAGCCATGGAATATGGTCAGCGCGTGTATGGGAGTCGTCTCGGAATTCTTGGGCTTGGCAGAATCGGTCTTGCCGTAGCCCGTCGCTGCGAGGCTTTCGGTATGAAGATCGGTTATCACAACAGGAACCGCCGAAAGGATGTCGAATACAGTTACTTCGAGGATTTGGTAGCTCTTGGCCGGTGGGCGGACTACTTCATTATTATCACTCCCGGAGGGGAGGACACTCACAACTTGGTGGATGCTGCCGTTATCGAGGCCATCGGCCCACAGGGCGTTTTGGTGAATATCGGGCGAGGACAGACGGTGGAGGATGCCGCTCTCATCTCGGCTTTGCGAGATGGGCGTCTCGGGGCTGCCGGTCTAGATGTGTTTTCCGATGAACCGAATGTGCCCGATGAATTGATTCGGATGACGGACAATGTAATCCTTCAACCACATCAAGCTAGTGCCACCCATGATACGCGACGGGCAATGTCTCAACTATGCATGGACAATGTGCGTGCTTTTCTGGAGGGTTCCGACCCACTCACCCCCGTCGATTGATTGCTTTGGGTCGGGAAGCTTTTCAGACCCTCGTGCAGAATCCCTAATCGCGAGAAGACGATTTCTTGAAATATTTCTTCTTGCCGAATTTTTTGAAAGGGCGAGGTTTTCTTGTCCCTGTATGGCTTCCTTCGTCCTTGCTGATTTCTAGTTTATTCCCGCGCACCCAAATCTTTCTTAATGCCTGAAAAGCATCCTTGGGCATGCTCTCCGGTAATTCGATGAAGCTGTGTTCCTCGAACATCCGAATCTTGCCCATGTTCTTTGGTTCGATGCCCGCTTCGTTGGCAATAGCCCCAACAATGTCTCCTTTTCCGACTCCATGGCTTTCTCCCACTTCCAGCCGAAAGCTTTGCATGGAGAGATCGCCACTTTGAAATCGAGATTTCTCTCTGGGTCCATCACTTCTCCGACCTCCGTCTCCCCTTTCCCTATCACGCTGCTTGGGTTCTCTAACAGCCTTGAGGTAAAAGGGTTGGTTCCCTGATTCCAAGAAGGCCATGGCGGCAGCAATCGAAAGAGGATCAGCGTCCTTTTCTTCGAGGTATTTTGCTAAAACTTCCTTGTAGTCGTTTAGGTCTTTTGCCAAGGTCTCATCGAGCCGAGTAAATAATCGCTGAATCTTTCGTTCGTTGAGTTCCTTGGTCGAAGGGAAGGTATACTTTTCCAGTTTTGAGCGCACGGTACGCTCAATGGCCTGAAGCATTCGGTTTTCTCTGCCGTTGATAAAGAGAATGGCATCTCCTTGGCGACCTGCTCGACCCGTGCGACCTATTCGGTGGATGTAGGATTCCACGTCGAAAGGCGCATCGTAATTGATGACGTGACTTATGCGGTCGACGTCCAGACCGCGAGCCGCGACGTCCGTGGCGACCAATATGTCGATTTTACCGTTTTTAACTCTGGCGAGGGTCTTTTCCCTCAGGTTTTGGGCCATGTCGCCATTTAGCGCTTCGGCGGCGTAGCCTTTCCCCTGTAGGCTTTCGGCTATTTCGGAAGTGGCGTTTTTGGTACGAGAGAAAACAAGAACCGCATCAAAATCCTCCACTTCAAGAATACGGAGCAAGGTACCCGTTTTTTCCGGGTTGCGACTTTGGATGAATCGTTGTCGGGTGTTCGATGAAGTAGCCGTCTTAGCTCGGATGTTGATTTCTGCGGGATTCTTCAGATACTTGTCCGCCAATTTCTTTATCTGGGAAGGCATGGTGGCCGAAAACAAAGCGGTTTGCCGTTTTTCGGGCATTTGTTCCAAGATCCATTCGACGTCTTCGATAAAACCCATGCTGAGCATCTCGTCAGCTTCATCCAGTATCAGAGCCTTAATCTTATCCGTTTTCAGCGTTCCTTTCCGAAGGTGGTCCATCATCCT
>JACNJI010000538.1 GCA_014382645.1 Verrucomicrobiota bacterium
CGGTAGGTCCGAATTTCCACAGCGACGTCGCCCGCCCTCCCGGGGTTGGGATCTCCGGAGTCTAGGAAGACCAGACCGTTACCCGTAACGCCGTCCTGACCAGCGCCCTCTATCGAATTCCGCTCAAGGACTATGGTGTCGTGGACACCCTCCTCGACAACGACCTGAGTTCCTACAACTCGCTTGCCCAAGACGCCGGGGTCTCCACTGCGGAATACGACGTTTACAACTACGCGTCTTATTCGGCCAGCGGTGTCGCCGTAGACGGCGTCAAAATCTACCCCTCTTACAACAACACCCTGGTCTTCGCGCCCGTCAATGCCGAGATCACCTCCACCGGAGTCCACGTCGGGCGCGGCATGGGGCTCCATTACCACGCCGATGGGCATGGCTATAATGGAAGTGGCGTCAACCTATACAACCTCGAGGACTACGAGGGGCGCTCTCATCCTCCCGTCATCGGGTTCGCCATGGATGGTATGGCTATCTATGGGAAATACGAAAGCGGCCATTCCTCCATGGATGGATATGGAGATGCCCTAGACGACTTCGGCAGTCACGACCACGACGATTATGGCCGCCACTACCACACCTTCTCCAAGCAAGTGAGCAGTGAATCGAAAGGGCAAACCACTTCCTTTACCCAGCATTTTTACATGGTCGGCGCCTATCGCGGCAAAATCAATGAAATCCCCGACTTTCAGAATGGAGGAACCAACCAGCTGAAGGACGCCACGCTGGGCAAGTACGTCGGTGTGGACGGATCTTACGTCACCACCACCTTTGATATTTCAGGTTCCACCCTCGCCACCTACCTTGTGACCGTATCCGAAACCGTCGGTGGATCAGTCGCAGGGGGTGGTTCACACGAGTCCGGAACCACGATCACCCTAACCCCCACTGCGGACAGCGGGTACGCTTTCAGCGGATGGGGTGGGGATGCCGCAGGATCAAGCAACCCGCTCACTCTCACCGTGGACGGCAACCTCACAATATCCGCCGGTTTTGCGGCCAACGATCTCTGGTCGGCTGCAAGTTCCCTTGGGAATGGGTGGTATTCCTTGTCCGGCTTATTCGGGACTTATTATGCGAGCAACGCAACCTGGATTTATCATCAGGGAATGGGGTGGCTCTATCCGGCCAACGAAGGCCAGACTTCCGTTTGGTTCTACATGTCCGGTCGCGGCTGGCTTTATATGGAAACGGAACAATTTCCCTATCTTTACGATCACAACGCAGGGGACTGGGTCTACTACGCCGAGATAAACGATCAACCAAGTCTATACGAATACGCCAACCAGGCATGGGTTCTCATTGAGTGACCTGAGCAAATCTCTTCTTTACCGGTTTTGCTAATCGAGCGACCAAGGTTTCTACCCCTTTGAATAATGAGAGCTAGATGGGCGTAATCGTAAACTTAGGATAGAGACCCGCTATTATTAGGCAAACATGGGTCAACTCGTTCCTGATTTACTTCCCGCTAGACATCTTTTCCCATTCATTTCTCCCGAGTTTTTGCAATTTACGAAAAATAGGATTTAATAGATAATTCCTAAATGATCATTAGCATGCCCGTCTTATAAGATATCTTGTCCATTCTGGTTTTCGCTTCCATCATTTTTGTTTGGGGTGTTCGATACAATAACATCAAGGATGAGTTTAAGCATTTTAACCTTCCCACCTGGGTCAGGGATATGGTCGGGATTTTTAAATTCAGCTTCGCGATCATGCTCTTCAACGATAATCCGGAAGTGGTTCGAATCGGTACTTTGGGAATTGCAGTTCTTATGATTGCCGCCTTGTTCACCCACATCCGATTGAAGAGCGCTCAACCCAAGATGCTTCCTTCCTTTTTTCTATTGTGCACCTGCTTGGCTATTGCCTACATGAGCGCCCAACTGCATCTCGCCGGCTGAACCCTCCATGTCCTACCTGCAAGTATCACTTCAGGTTTTACTTTTCCTAACCTTTGCCCTCGGTGGAGCTTATCGCTTTTTTCAACCTATCGACAAGCTTGCCAAACGAATGCTCTGGGTCACCTATTTCAATCCCCGAATCGTTCGTTCAATTGCCTTGGTTGAAGTAATCTGCGGAATCGGCATCATTATTCCCTTGTTTCTACCCGATTCTTCCTTTGCCTTCATTTTATATTCCGGTTGCCTTCTCATGGCCACAATGATCGGAGCTGTCGTCACCCATGCTTGTATCGGGGACTACAAACAAATATTAGGAAACCTCTTACTCTTCGGCATGCTCTATCTAGTTACTTTCCCGGTCATTTGAAAATCCAACCTCGAAGAACTTTGGTATGAGTTGAATCGGCATCCGGTTCATGCGTTTGCGGATTGTCTGCAATTGTTTGGACGAAGTTTTGGTGAAGCTGTCCTGAATTCTCTTTGCCTTGAAGCTTGTTGGATAATGAAAAGGATACGATTGATACGTCTTGTAAACCGTTAAGTAACACTTTATGGTTTGGTCTATGAAAATATCTCGTTTGAGAGAAAAGAAGGAGCTGCTTGATAGCTATAGACCCTTGCCCGCCGTCCTCGTTAAAAATCTGGAGGATTGGTTCCGGGTGGAGCTCACCTACACAAGCAACGCGATCGAGGGTAATACGCTCACCCGCAGGGAAACGGCCCTAGTTGTTGAAAAAGGTCTTACGGTTGGAGGGAAAACTCTAGTCGAACACTTGGAGGCAACGAACCATGCCCATGCCTTGGATTGGGTTCGTCAACAAGCATCTCGTTCCGCTCGGAAACTCACGGAGAAAGATGTCTTGAGCATTCACGAAATCATTCTGAAAGGGATTGATTCTGCAAATACCGGATTTTATAGAAGCGTTCCCGTTCGAATTTCCGGCTCCACCGTGGTTCTTCCCAATCCTCGAAAAGTTCCTGATTTAATGGAAGCATTCGTGACCTGGTTGCAGCAAGGACCGGATCTACATCCCGTGGAATTGGCTGCCGAAGCTCACTACCGTCTCGACACCATTCACCCCTTTGCGGACGGCAATGGAAGAACCGCCCGATTACTGATGAATTTAATTCTGTTAATGACGGGATATCCCACCGCAATCATCCGAAAACTTGACCGTGAGGCGTACCTGGGCGCTCTGGAAAAAGCCCAGCTTGGTGGATCCCAAGACGATTACCTGCAACTCATCTATAAAGCCGTTAACCGCTCGTTGGACATCTATCTTCGGGCTGCTCGGGGGGAAGATGCCGAAGGCGAAGTCGACGACTCCCTGCTCAAGATCGGCGAACTGGCCAAACGCACGGGAGAGAACAATTCGACCATCCGTTATTGGACGAAAGAAGGCTTGCTTGAAGTCGCGGAAGTTACGGAAAGCGGTTATCAATTGTATTCTCCTGAAATGATCAAACGCGTGGAACAGATCTACTTCCTCAAAAAGGAAAGACTCACCTTGCAGGAAATAAAAGAGAGAATTTCTCAAACGGAATAGCGTGCTCCCAATGCCTGACCTCGAAGAACTTTGGTATGACTTGAATCGGCAGTCGGTTCATGCCTTTGCGGATTGGCCGAATCGGGAGATCCCGAAGGGGAAGCCCGGGGTGTATTTGATTTATCAGGGGGTTCGTTTGATTTACGTCGGGATGGCGAAAAAGAATTTACTTGGACGATTGACCCAGCATGCGCGTGGCCACCGCAGTGGTGATCAATTTTGCGTTTACCTTGGAGATCGTTTGGTCATGCCCAAGCTTGGGATCGATCAAATGAAAGACCTCTTTTCGGGCGAGCTTTCGCTCGACCATGAAATCAAAAAGTTCGTCCGTTCCCAATTGTACTACCGCTACCTAATCGTCAAAGACGACCCAACCGCCCGCACCCTCGAAGCCCATGGTCTCCAAGTCGCCAAAGGGCAGGGGGCGGAGTTGTTGAATGCCAATTGATGTGCCCGACTCGAAATCGGTGACATTCTTTTAAAACCCCCTTTAATTAACCCTAAATGGTTCTTTGTTTTTGCTCAAATTTCACTAAAAGGGTTCACGAAAGGGTCACGTCTTTCTACTAGCAACAAATTATTCTTTTGATAGGCAAATAGTTGATAGTTTGTATCAGGTCGGCGTCCGTTGA
>JACNJI010000529.1 GCA_014382645.1 Verrucomicrobiota bacterium
AAGGGAGAATTCGGTCCCAAATAGTGCTTGTATTCGTCCAGGACAGAATCGAGCACGCTGCGCTTCAGCCTTTCGCGGCGGGCATCAGGGTCCTCGTTACCGGGAATGGATCCGAAGACACGGTCAAAGAGTTGACGAGGGGTCTCCTGCATAGTCGCGGACACCGTACCGTCGAGGCCGTAGCTGTGAACGTAGCGCCCCACCCTGCTGCGGCGAAAATAGGTGCCGGCGACCAAGCTTGGCACCATGCCGGCAGGAAGGCCTTGCGGATAAAGGTCGTGCCGAATGATCTGGTCAATCGAGGGACCGCCCGCCTTGGCCTCGCCGTCCGCAGGCATGGCAGTGAAAGAACCGGTGGCGCCATCAAAATGAGCGTTGATGCCTTTCTTGTCGCAACGCACTTGGTCGACTTGGCGCAGAATGAGCAACTTGTCGCTGAGAGGCTTCAAGGGTTCCATCACCCCGGCAAAACCATCCTCTTGGACTGGTTTTGGAATGCCCAGGCCGAAGAAGACGTTAAAGGCACGCACAGGGATCGCCTTGCGCGCGGCCGCCGCAGAAGCGGAAGGAAGCATTTCCTCCAGAAACGGCAACCCGATGCCGATTGTCCCGATGCCGCGCAAAAAGGTGCGGCGATGGAGTCGTATGGATCTTCTCATGGGTCTTTCGTGGGCTGGTTGTATCTCACAAGATCACTCAATATGATCGCGGTGACAAGACTTTGATAGGTACCTCCGGCTTTTTGCGAAGCCATGTGTACCTCCGCCACGTTGCGGGCGTCCTTTGCCCCGAGCGGTCTACCCATGGCGAATTGAACCACTTTCCAGGTAAAGGTTTCGTGTACCCGCGGACTGCTTGCCAATAAGTTCATCAATTCGGCCGAAGTCTTGTATGCCACGGGGGAGGACTGACCGGGGATAAGGACTTTTCCATCCTCGCGAAGGCGATTGCCATGCTTGTCCGCCTGGCTGTAGGCGCCAAGTCCGTCGAACTTCTCCAGACCAAAGGCCAAGGGCTCGAACTTCGCGTGGCATCCGCTACATGAGGCCTTGGCCAAACGAGCCATCGATACCCCCCGTTGGGTCAAGCCGGGCTTGGTTGGGACAGGTGTGGTGTCGACCCCAGGCGGTGGATCCCGCACCACCCCACGCAACAATTCGTGCAAAACAAAGAGTCCGCGCGTAACCATGGATGCTTGGTCACCACCCATTGTTAGTACGCTTCCTTGTGTTAGAATGCCTCCCCTCCCCGGAACCTTGGCTAGATCGTATCGGGCGAATTCCCGCCCCTCGGGCAACATGCCGTAATGCTTGGCTAGGCGTGGAGTGAGAAAGGTGATTTGGGCATTGAGCAATTCGCCCATGGGTCGGTTCTTTTCCCATACGATCGCTCTGAAGAAAGCGAGGGTCTCGGCCCGCATGTCGGCCCCAAGTGCAGAATTCCATTCCGGAAACAAGTCTCTCGAGGGGGCGAGGTTGTCCATTCTGCCCAGATCCAACCAGTCGTAGGCAAAGCGCTGGGATTGCTCGATGGCACGGGGATCGTCCAGCATGCGGCGAACCTGAACCTCGATCTTGGCCTTGTCGGCAAGTTCGCCCTTTTCAGCGGCTCGATAAAGTTCCTCGTCCGGCGGGCCGCCCCATAAGAGGTAGCTCATGCGAACTGCCAATTCATATTCTTCGACGGATCCATCGGTTTGCTCATTCTCCATGCGATAGATGAACCGGGGAGACTGCAACATGGCCTCGATTGCACTGCCCACCGCCTCATTGAAATTGCCCCCCCCGGAGGCCATCGTGGTAGTAATTCCACGGTAGAGGAGAATCTCACGCTCATCCAAGGGGCCACGCAACACCCACTTGCCCATTCTCTCCATCAAGGTTCGGGTTTGCTTGTCGAGGGTCAGCTTGTTGTGAAAACGTTTGGCGAAGGCAGAGACGTCCATTCGCTTGACGATGATCTCGGCCAACTTGGCGAAGGCCTCTACGTGCTTGAAGTCGACCTTGAGGTTGTAGGCCGTACTGCTGAAACCATCGGCCCGAATGTCAGGCGGCAACAAACGGCGAGCCTCGGCCTCGATCTCCACCCCGGTGACCGCCTTGACCGTGGCAACGTATTCGGGAATTGTCAGTCTGCGGACCCAGTTTCCAGAGCCATGGAAATCATGGACGTAAGTGGCCGCATCGACGTAATCCAAGGTCCAGGGAGCCCCTGCCTGGATCCAGTCACGCAACACCTTCTTTTCCGCAGCGGACAAGGCCGCCCGCTTCTTCGGCATCTCGTCGCTCTCCACGACTTCCCAAAGCAGGCTCTGCTCCGGTTTGCCAGGCACAATCGGCGGCCCCTCCGATCCGCCCGCAAAAGCGGCAACCCGACGCGAAAGATCCAGCTTCCCCTTTCGATTTCCCGTATCGTGGCACTCCAGGCAATGCTTGGCCAGCAAAGGAGCCACCTTGGTTTCGAAAAGGCGTCCCTCTTCTTCCCTCTTGCGGGCCGCCAACATATCGGCAGTGTCCGCTCCTGCCCCGGCCTCGAAATTCTTTTTCACCTCTTGCGACGACAAGGCGCGCCCGTAAATCGCGACCAAATGGTAACTGCCTTGCCACGCTCGGTTGTTGGAGAACTCGTTACCTAAAGCCAAGCGGTAATTGCCATCCCAATCCTTGAGGTCGCCGGGGATGTTTTTTTCAACTACCTGCTTGGCATTAAGGTAAAAACGGGCCTTGCCCGAAGGTTCACGCGTATAGGTCAGGTGAGTTAATTCAGTGGACACGCTCTTCACCGGCGAAGCGAGCGAGGGCAGACCATTGCGGCTTGCGTTGCTCGTTCGCAAGCGAAGGTCGTACTTGTTTCCATCCTGACCGAGGGTGAAGTTGCGGTTGGAGATATCCTTTGAAATCGTAAGTATACGGGCCGGTCCGCCCTGCTTGAGGTTAGCCGGTTGGATCCACGCCTCCACGGTCAACTGACCCGTGCCTTTCACCGTCTTGGTGATCTTTGTCGGCACCTTGATCGATTTGATCATCGTCTGGCCACGGACCTCGAGGGATCCCTTTCCCCACTTTACAGCCTTGTTGTTCGCGATTTGCAAGTCGAGTGCCGGTTCTACGCCTGAAACGTCCTTCACGACGGATCCCTCGTTCGAGCCAAAATCATACAAGGCGAGCAAGCCCTCGACAGCTCGGGTGCCACTGGATGCCCGATCCCGGATATAGGCCTGGTCATCGTCACTCAATAACGAAACGTCGAAAAAATATTCTTTGCCATTCTTCAGCAGACGAATCTGGTCACTTTCCACTGTCAGCAAGATGGCCTGAATTTCCACGCCATTGCGGTCTTTCCAAACTCGTAACTCCTCCGCAACCAGAGACAATGCGCAACCGATCAACAGGAAGAGGGAGCAGAGCAGGATGCGAATCATGGCAGAAATCATATCTTGTGAAGTAGTTTGCAATTTCGCACGCCCTCGATGGCGCGACAAATGACTAGGATGAAAATTTAGGGAATGCTCATCTCCCCCGTCGACAATTAAATTGCCGTAGACAGATTAATGCTTGAAGTGGATTATCAACTGTCGCTTATTCTTTTTATCAATTCCGGACGCCATGAAGGCGACCAGTCTATGCTCCAATAAATCCCCCGGACAATGTCCCTCATCATGAAAAATGCAATTTTGAACAAGTTCTGCATCACCTTCCTGCTCCCGCTGTTTGCAATAAGTGGCTTCGCCGCGAAAGCAGACGGCAAAAAGCTGCAGATCTTCATTCTTGCCGGCCAATCGAACATGGTCGGTCACGCGAACTCCCATACCATTGCAACCCTGTATGACTCGGACGATGCGGGAGACAAAAGGCTCACCCAATTGGTTTTCAAGAAGGGGAGCGACCTGTCAAAGAAATCCCTGGGCGAACAACTGAGCGAGGGCAGGAATATCGATGAACTTACCGGCGGGATTTCCAACGACAAGATCAAGAAGATGAGCGCCGGGCCCGAGAAAACAGCGCTGGAGGCAAAGGTGAAGCAGCATGAGGAAGCGTATGAGGCTTACAGGAAACAGGTCGTTTCAGCCTGCGTAGTATCGGACCAAGTGT
>JACNJI010000541.1 GCA_014382645.1 Verrucomicrobiota bacterium
CGCTGCCGGGCGCGGCGGTCGACGCCTGGGCCTCGGCGAGCGACCGGTTGCCCTCGCGTTTCCCCACCACCTTTCGGGAATGACCGCCCGGGCGGAGATCTACGGTGATCCCTTCCGCGTCGAGACGACGGTAGGTGGCCTGCCAGTCCGAACGTTGAAAGTCGGATAATACAACCAAATTTCGTTCCTTCGCCCCGGAAGAAAAGAGTTTTGCCGCTCGATCAATGCCTGTCTGCGGGTTGCCACTCCCGTAGCCGGTGGTGGCCTGTGCAATGGCACTTCGCACAAGGCCGACCTCATCGGTCGGGGCGATTTCCGCCAATACGCCGGAACCGAAACCGACGTAACCTACCTGCCCCTCGATTTTCTCGAGAAGTCCATCGATCCTTTTCTTTGCCTCGGATAGGCCGGCCCAACCAGACATGCTCGGAGACAGGTCCAGAGCGATTACTGTTTCACGCCCTACTTTGGTGGCCTCGGGTGGAGAGGGTTCTTTCCAGTAGGGATCGGCAAAGAGGCAGGCCAATACGGCAAAAAGCATGATCCTAGCGAGTAACAGCAGCCAATCGGTAGGTATTTTGCGACCTGTTCTGGGAATGCGAGCAGGCTTTATGAAACGGAGGGAGGGAAAGAGGTATCGATTCGTGACCTGCCTATACGCCATGTGAGCAATGACGGGCAAGGCCAAGGCAGCAAAAGCCCAAAGAGCCATTGGTTGCACGAAGGTCAGCATATGAGAAAAAGGTTAAGCACCTTCAAATGGTAAGCGTGGTCGAGCTCGTATTTTGCCTTCATGCCAACCTCTTTGCGCTCAAAGTGATCCGTAGCGCATGCCGAGGAAACGATGGAGGGCGTGTCCGAGATGCGCATCCGTCGTGAGGCTTTCGAACTCCACGTTGACTAAGGCGAGATTGTCTTTCAGGCGATCGAGAAAGTCGTTCATGCCAGCCTTATAATCCTCTCGTATGGCTGGCGGAGAGGTAGAGATTTCATGCGTCCCCTCCATCTCGGAAAATCGAAGAGCCTCAGAATCAGGAAGGTCGAGCTCATCGGGATCGAGGGTTTGCAGACAAAGACATTCATAACGGGCGGAAGTGGCGAATCGCAAATGCTCGGGTAATTCCTCTTCCGCTTCCAGAAAATCAGACAAAAAGACAACGAGGCTCTTTCCCGGCAGGCCTGTGGAAAGGGTATTCCAACTGCTTCGGTGATCGTTTGCGCCTTCCGCTTCAAGGCCCGCGAGCGCGGTGAAAATTCGATTGAGGTGTCCGCGGCCGCTTCTGGGTTGAATCCATGCTTTCGCCTCATCGGAATAAGCGAAAAGGCCCACGCGATCCCCTTGCCTGTTGGCGATGTAGGCAAAGCAAGCGGCCAACATGCAGGCGTAGCGAAGTTTACTGCAGGAAGACCTCGAGCCTTGGTACCCCATCGATGCACTTGTATCAAGCACGAGATAACAAGTTAGGTTGGTGTCCTCTTGAAAGCTTTTGGAAACAAGCTCACCGCGTTTGGCGTAGACCTTCCAATCAACCAGTTTCAAGTCGTCTCCGGATGCGTATTCGCGATACTGAAAGAATTCGCTGCCGCGACCGTGCCGTTGGCTGCGGTGGATGCCCGGCAAGGCTCCGTCCACCACGATACGGGTAAGCAAGGAGTAATCCTCGATGGACGCCAGATGGACGGGGTCCAGCAGTTCCGTCTCGACGGGCATCCGGGCTAGACGGATTCGGGAACTTGTTCGAGCAAACGATCGATGACGTCGTCTGAACTGATGCCTTCGGATTCAGCTAGAAAGCTGGTCAAGACTCGGTGCCGGAGCGCCGGTTTCGCCATTACTCGTACGTCTTCGCAAGATACGTTGGGTCGTTCCGCGAGCAGTGCTCGTGCCTTCCCCGCAAGGATCAAGGCTTGCGAACCACGGGAACCCGCTCCCCACTTCACGCGCTTCTTCACCCATTCGTCCGTGTCCGCCAAAGTCGGACGTGATGCAGCGGCTAGGCGTACGGCGTAGGAAACAACGTTCTTAGATGCCGGCAATTCACGAGTGAGGGCTTGCAAGATTTGGATGTCGTCCCCGTTGAGAATGACTTCAGCGCCTTCTTTCGGTGTGCCCGTCGTGTCAGAAACCATGCGAATTTCTTCATCGATCGGCAGGTAATCGATAACCGGATTGAGAAGGAAACGATCAAGCTGGGCTTCCGGCAAGGGATAGGTACCTTCGAGTTCAATTGGATTTTGCGTAGCCAGAACGAAGAAAGGCTGCTCCAGAGGCCTAGTCGTACCTGACACCGTGACTTGCCTCTCTTCCATAGCCTCGAGCAAGGATGCCTGGGTCTTGGGAGGGGTACGGTTTATTTCGTCGGCCAGCACCACGTTGGCGAAAATGGGCCCCAGAGAAAAACGAAAGGCTTTTTTTCCGGTTTCGGGATCCTCGTCCATGATCTCCGACCCCACGACGTCGGCGGGCATCAAGTCGGGCGTGAACTGAATTCGCTTGAAGGAAAGATCCAAGGCATTGGCCACGGTCTTGACCAGTAACGTCTTCCCCAGTCCTGGGATACCCGTCAAGAGGCAGTGACCGCGTGCCAAAAGGCTTACCAGGAGCTGCTCGATGACACCGTCTTGCCCAACGATCACCTTGTGAATCTCATCAAGGAGGCGTTGGTGCGTTTCCTTCAGGCGTTTAAGTGCGGTCTCGGCAGTTGCTGAATCGATCATTTATTCAAAACTACGAATAGTTGTCAGGTTAAAGAATTAGATAAGCCTTTGCGCCGGAATTCCCCGGAAGCTACAAACCTAAAATAGCTTGAGATCCACCTTAGTAGCTTTGCCCCGTGATTGCCAAGAGGCGATCCCAGTCGCCTACGAATCGCTCCAGATGGGCTTTGCCTCCGGCGATTTCCTCCTCAAGAAGCTCACGAACAAGGTTTTGCTCGCGAACATAAGCATCGCTTGAAAGCAGTCCCGAGAAGTGAGCCACCCTAGCCCAAAGCAAGTGGGTGGTGAAGGCGTCGAATTCGTTATACTCGACGATTTCCGGCAAACGTCCCTCCAGCCACATGTCGGCAACGGATCCTCCACTGACGTCAATTTTACCCGGAATCCCACTGAGAGTCGCAGCTTGATGCAGTGAGGGACGATCACGATACTGCCCGAGAGAATCAGCCAGATCGACGCTGTAAGTACTGTTTCTTGCATCAAAGTAGTCCACGCCCTCCCATGGTTTGCTCGGCCGATCCGAAAAGCCGAATCCGGGCAAGCCGTTTACAATGGCGCGTTGAACGATGATCGGAACATCTGCTTGGGCCGAGTTATAGCCGACAAGTTGTGGCTTTCTTCGACCTACGGACTTCATAAAGGCAATGAGAATGGATTTCTCCTCCACCTTGCTCGCATCCGAGCAATCCGCAGGCAGGGAAACCAGTTTCAGGGTGGGTTCTCCCCCCGGCGGGCTTTCTCGAAGAATTCCGGCCAAGGACACGATCCGGCATAGAATGGTCTTCAAGTACGGTTGTAAGTTCGGATCCTTACTGCCCGCTCTCTCTCTGGCTGCGGCCCAAAGGGTCTCGCAGGCCGCTCTGGCATCCTCCCCGGGACCATCGGCGGGAGCGGCATCATAAAGGATTTCGCCCGCCTTTGGGTCAGGAATCCACTCCACGTCAAAGGAGAAAACCGAGTCGGTGATATTTTTCAGCATGGGATGATTGTCCTTTCGAGCGTTGTTAGGCTATAGCCGTTGCGGCAGCGAAAAAAGGCTCAGCCTTTTCGAAACCTTCGGGAATTGTAATTATTTCCGCCCTCTCTTCATCGACGAGCAAAGTGTGTTCGAAGTGAGCCGATGGCATACCGTCTACCGCCAAAGCGGTCCATCCGTCTTCAGCCATCTTAACCTTTGAGCTTTTGGTGTTCACCATGGGCTCGATACATACCGCCATGCCCTTTTTCAATCTGGGACCGGAACCGGCTTGGCCATAGTTTGGAATTTGAGGGTCTTCGTGAAGGGTCTTGCCGACCCCGTGGCCCACGAAATTTGTTATTACCGCAAAGCCTGCATCTTCGACATGGCTCTGGACTGCCCTGGAAACG
>JACNJI010000542.1 GCA_014382645.1 Verrucomicrobiota bacterium
ACCTCCGGCCGACACTCTAAAACGAGGGGATGGGCCGCACAGCAATAACCCGGCCGTAAGAAAAGCAGTGCTCGAAAGGAAGGAAAAGCAACACTTGGCCTGGACCGCGGAGAGACCTAACGGTCAGCGAGGGTTCGGCACGACCGGCGCCCACCATCACAAGTCGTGGGATCAGGACGATTTCAGAACCTGCGTGCTCAATGCCATCATATGGACGGCAAAGCTCGAAGTGCCGAAACACGGCGTTAAATCTCTTCCCAATCCAACTCTGAGGCTTAAGAAAAGTTCGTCGACCAGTCCCAAGACAAAGCCCTTGGACGTAAAAGACGCCCTCTTTGCGAGCAAGGTGATCACGACTAAGACCAAGGGGCACGCCGTCGATATCAAGGCGAAGGTCAAGGGCGCCAAGGATCTGTACCTGGTCATGGCGGACGGTGGGGATTCTCATTCCTGCGACTGGGCGGACTGGGCGGAAGCCCGCCTAGTTGACGCCGCGGGCAAGGAGACCAAATTGACCGAGCTCAAGTGGAAGTCCGCAAGTACGGGTTGGGGAAGAATCGGGATCAACAAGAACTGCGGGGGACAACCCTTGAAAATCAACGGCAGACCGGTTGCCTACGGCATTGGGGCGCACGCCAACAGCGTGATCCACTACCAGTTTCCGAAAGACCACAAGTACGTCACTTTTTTGGCCCGCGGGGGACTGGACGACGGCGGGAGCAGGCAGCAGGGAGCATCGGTCACCAGTGTGCAGTTCCTCGTATTCGACAAGCCACCGAACCTCGGAAGCATTTCACAGGCCTCGGCCAAGGAACGCGGGCTTGCTCCGGGCATCGATCATTTCCCGCCCGATCAACTGGTCCTGCCCGAGGGTCTGGAGATCAAGCTCTGGGCAAAGTCTCCCCTCTTCTATAACCCGACAAATATGGATATCGACTACAAGGGGCGTATCTGGGTAGCGGAGGGACGGAACTACAGGGGAAGAAGAACCCAAGCCGATGGGGACCGGATAGTAGTGGTCGAGGACAAGGACGGGGACGGGATAGCCGAGAGTTCTCACGTCTTCGTACAGGAAAAGATGTTCAACTCACCCCTGGGCGTGGCCGTGGTAGACAACCGCATACTCGTTTCCCAACCCCCCGACCTGATCGTTTACACCGACGTAAATCGCAACGCGGTGTTTGACGAAGGAGTGGACAAGCGGGAAGTGCTCTTGACGGGATTCGACGGAAACAACCACGACCACAGCCTTCACTCCGTCACGGTGGGACCCAACGGGCAGTATTATTTCAACCATGGAAACAAGGGCTCGAAGGTCACCGATAAGGATGGTTGGCAACTGAACGCAGGTAGTTTCTACTCATCTCGTCAGGTTTCGGGTCTGCCTAGCGGGGATGGGCAAGTTTACGTTGGTGGAGTCGCTTTGCGGGTCAATCAAGACGGTACGGGCTTGCGTCCGATCGGACACAACTTTCGCAATTCCTACGAGCAGGCTGTCAGTTCGTTCGGTGACGTATTCCAAAATGACAACGACGACCCACCGGCAAGCCGAACGGCTTGGCTCATGGAGTACGGAAACATGGGATTCGCCTCCCGTAACGGGCTTCGCAATTGGCGGGCCGACATCATGCCCGGACAGACCACCCAAGTCGGAGAGTGGAGACAGGAAGATCCCGGCTCGGTGCCGGCCGGAGACGTCTATGGGGGAGGTTCACCGACCGGTATCGCCTTCTACGAGAACGGTATTATGGAAGACCGATTCGGGGGATACGTCATTAGTTGCGAACCTGCCCGCAACACTTTGTTCGGATATCACCCAAAACCTGAGGGAGCGGGAATCACCCTGCCCCAGCGAGACGTTTTCCTAACCAGCAACCCGGATAAAAACTTTGCCGGGGCGGACTTTCGAAATGCCGGAGGTCAGGTTGGAAACATCACCCTGTTCCGCCCTAGCGACGTCACCGTCGGTCCGGACGGAGCGATTTACGTTTCCGACTGGTTTGATGCTCGCGTCGGAGGGCACAGCACGCGTGACCGTGGACAGACCGGCGCGATTTACCGAATCGCGCCCAAGGGGGACAAGCTTTCCGTTCCCAAGTTCGACCTATCGTCCACAGATGGACAAATTGCGGCCCTCAAAAATCCATCTCCCAATGTGCGCGAGCTCGGACGCGCCCCCCTTGCGGCTGCAGGAGCAAAATCGATTCCCGCCGTCAATAAATTACTCGATGCCCCAAACGGTTTCATTCAGGCTCGGGCGACTTGGCTCTTGGCCAAGCTTGGTTCCGAAGGACTTTCCATCGTCGAATCGCGCCTCGCCCACAAGAACCCCCAAGCTCGCATCTCGGCTTTCCGAGCCCTTCGGCATGAGAACCACCGAGTTCTAGAGCATGCCGTGAAGCTGGCCGGAGACTCATCCCCATTGGTCCGGCGGGAAGTGGCCTTGGCACTCCGCTACGTTCCCTTTGACAAATGCCGTGACCTCCTTCTCCGGATTGCCGATGGATACGACGGAAAGGATCGCTACTACGTCGAGGCTTTCGGCATCGGCTGTACCGACAAGGAGGAAAAGGTCTACGCCGCTTTGCGCGAAAAACATTCCGCAAAGGAATTCGACCCGAAGTATGCCGGACTCGTCTGGAGGTTGCACCCGGTCAGCGCGGTGAACGAGCTCAAGGGATGGGCCATGGACAAGGACAGGGATGATGCCACCCGGCGATCCATGCTTTTTGCCATCAGCTTGATCGAAGCCCCGCAGGCAGCAACCGCGATGGTGGAAATTGCCAAGTCTGCAGGAGGCGAAACAGGCAAACTCGCTTCCGTCTTCATCGACAAGCGAGACCAGGGAATCTGGAATCGCTATAAAGCAAAGGATCAGCTTTCGGGTAAACCGGCAGGACCGACCGTTTACGTCGATAGGCTCGCACCGCTTCAGTTTGCCCCCGAAAGCAAATTACCGAAGGCCGCGGAAATCCTTTCACTCAAGGGAGATGCCAAGGCGGGAAAGACAATGATCGGACGGTGCTACGTCTGCCATAAGATCGGATCGACCGGGGTCGAGTTCGGGCCAACGTTGGCAGGTTGGGGACGCGGTCAATCCCGCGAAGTCATCCTCAAGGCCATCCTTGACCCCTCCGCCGAACTTTCCCACGGATTCGAGGGTACCGAATTAGTCGTCAAAGGAGACAAGAGAATCCAAGGGTTCATACAGGCAGAAGGAGACCCGCTGGTCATCAGAGTATTTGGAGGACAAGACATCGTAATCAGCAAAGCGGACCTCAAGTCCCGCAAGCAGGTCAAGACATCCTTCATGGCGCCCGCCAGCCGATTGGGCTTGGACGCCCAGCAATTGCGCGACGTCGTGGAGTATTTGAAGCTGAACTAGGTAATTTCTCCAAATGCAACCACCCGGCATTCAGGACCTCCACGCCAAGGAAAAACGCTTCGCCTTCATCGTCTGCGGAGATCTGCAATACCAGACCGGGAAATCCCTCCTTCCCTCGGCGGGGGGGAGGGTGGTCACTGAAGATAGCCATCCCGAAATAACCGACACTCTCCAGACGGTTCCTCGGCAAAGCTCGTTCAAAACAACTAATCCGTTTCCACCCCGGACTTGACCGAAGGCGTCCGGCCAGTAGGGTCGAAAGAATCATGTTCATCGGAATTGCCGGAATCATCGGGGCGGGAAAGTCCACCCTCTCCCAACAACTTGCCGAGCACCTCGGCTACGAGGCCTTCAACGAGCCCGTGGATGACAACCCCTACTTGTCCGACTTCTATGAGGACATGAACCGCTGGGGCGCAATGATGCAACTCTACCTTCTCTTCCGCAGATTCGAACAGCACCAGCGCATCGTGTGGAACAAGGAAAAGGGAGCGGTCCAGAACCGGACCATCTACGAGGACACCATTTTCGACCGCATGCTCCACGAAGCGGGCATCCATCACCAGCCATACGGCGAGCTGATGGAACAGACTGCGCGGAACCTGACCGACGCCTTCGACGGGTTCCTGCGGGACGCAACACATCTGATCCACGATCGGGATCCGCTGTTCACCATCAAGTTTGCGG
>JACNJI010000465.1 GCA_014382645.1 Verrucomicrobiota bacterium
AATCCAGTCTGTTGCGATGCGTCGGGTTGCCCAAGCGTCCGCTGGATTGCCGCGTGGCCCCATTCGGGTCTCCTCGCAATGACAACGTGAAAACAGGTAGGCTTTCCGACCGTTCCGCTGGATTGCCGCGTTGGGACTTTGCCCTTCCTCGCGATGACAAAGGGGAAATCGACTGAGAGTAAACTAAGCTTGAATGGAGGTACTAGTTGTCGGGAGCACAGCGACCGCAGTTGGTGGGCATGCCCGAGCAGGGTGGCATTTCTGCGGAGCCGGATGATTCTGCGGAGCCGGTTGCGGCAAAGACCGAAAGCTTTTTCTCCAGCTTGGGCGAACCACAGTGCGAGCAATGGGCCTCGCCCTCCCATTTGGAGGAGCGAACGAGAAGCTCGGAGTCCTTGTCGCAAGCGGAACAGGTGAACTCGTAGATAGGCATAGGTGTCTCGGCGTTTGCCGATCGTGGAGGGGATCAGTAGTTGGCCAGCAAGTAGAAGAACCAGGCGATCATATAATAGCAGGAAATGAGGATGCCGGCGCCAAAAAGACCGAAGAAAGCGAAGTTAAGAACTTTTTGCGTGCCTGCCGAGCGGAGAAATTCAGGTTCCTTTTCCATGGAACCGACCATGAGGATGAAATACACCACAAGGGCGAAAATCGGCATTGTAATCATGAACCAATCAAATTCTGTATTCATTATCTAGTGGATATCCAAGTTTCAGATGATGCTCCCTAAAAGAGGGATCAATATGTCGGGAGGTCGAGCGAAGTCAAGAACGGGTGACTTTTCTAATTGAAGAATGCTCACCGCGGATGCAGGGTTGATTCACCTTTCCAAAATCATCATGCCACTTATCCATCCATGAAAAACCTTCTTACGATTTCCTGCGCAGCATTCATTGCCTTTGCAGGTATCGAACCCTTATCCGCCAAATCGAAGGGAAACCCCTCGGCGAAGGCGAACACCGAAAACAAATCCAAAGCAAAAGTGAAAAAAATTCGACACGTCGTATGCTTCAAGTTCAAGGAAGAGGCCACCAAAGAACAGATCGCGAAGGTGGAGAAGGCCTTCGAGGACTTGAAGAAGAAAAAAAAGATCGCCGAGATCGAAAAATTGGAATGGGGAGCCAACACCAGACCGGAGGGGTTGAACAAGGCGTTCACGAATTGCTTTATCTAGACCTTCGCCGACGAGAAGGCGAGGGACGCCTACCTCCCCCAACCCGACCACAAGGCCTTCGGGAAAGTGCTGAAGCCCATTTTGGACGACGTCTTCGTAATCGATTTCGCGAAGTAGCGTGAGAGCGACCGCAATAAGTTGCGGGCTTGTCCTTGCGGTCTCCTTCTTGACCGCAAAGGAACCGGAGAGGAGTTTTCGCATCGCGGGCTATCTGCCCGAGTATCGCGTGGACGGGATTACGCCCGAGGGCGTTGCGGGGTTGACCGACTTGATCGTGTTCTCGATTACGCCGAGGGCAAATGGCTCTATCGATGCCGCAGCTTGGCCAAAGCGAAAGATGGAAAAGGTTCGGAAATTGGCGGCTTCGTCGCAGGCCCGGATGTTGATTGCCGTCGGAGGCTGGGGGCGCTCGGCTGGCTTCGCCGGCATGGCCGGCAACCCCCGGACTCGCCAACGATTCGTCAAGGAACTATCCGCATTCTGCCAAACCAATGAGTTCAAGGGGGTGGTCTACGATTGGGAATTTCCTCGAAACTCGAAAGAGGAAACTTCCTTCGACCATCTGCTCCGAGAGACGAGATGTTTGTTCGTGCCGAAGCGCCGAACCGTGGAGATCGCGGTGAATTCGGCGAGGCCTTTGCCCATAGATTGGACGGTGAAGGTGGACGCCGTGCACGTTATGTCCTACGACAACGGGCCGCGTCACGCCACTTATGAGCAAGCTGTGACAGATCTCAATAAAATGGCCTTGCTGGGGGTTCCGGCGGAAATGCAGTTGCTGGGGCTGCCGTTCTACGGTCGCCAAATCACGAATCGGAACAATGCCCTCACCTATGCTGAAATAAAGGAGCGTTTTCACCCCAAACACGAACAAGACGAGGCGGGCGGGTATTACTTCAATGGCCCGGGTACGCTCGCTAAAAAAGTGAAGTTGGCCAAGGCACGAGGGTTGTCCGGGGTGATGATCTGGGAGATCGGGCAGGACGCCAAGGGTCGGGACTCGTTGCTCAAACAACTGGCCTTGGCCAAGAAAGAATGATTCCGCTCATTCCCATATGTTTGACGGTTCCGAAAAAAATCTATAACGCGTAAGAATTACGACTCGAGCAACATGAAGATGAAAAAGAGAATATGAAGATTATCCCATATCTAGTACTTTGGTTTTTGATCCTTCCCCGGGCCTCGGCCGTCGATTTCGAGAAGGATGTGAAACCTGTTCTCGAAAGGCGTTGCGCCAAGTGCCATGCCTACGGGGAGCGCAAGGGCGGGCTTTCCATGGAGACCCGCGAGAGTCTTTTGAAGGGCGGCGAGGACGGGAAGGTCGTGGAGGCCGGAAAGACAACGGGCAGCCTGTTTCTCGATCTGCTCGTGGAAAAGGACTCGGCCGATCGCATGCCGCAAAAGGCGGACAAGATGCCGGACGACGAAATCGCCTTGCTCCAAGCTTGGGTAAAGGAGGGATTGCCTTGGGATGAAGGTTTTGCCTTTCGTCACCCGAAGGCCCTCATAGCTCCGCGTGTGGTGCAGGTTCCACCCGCCAAGGGAGAGATGAAGAACCCCGTCGATCTATTCCTGAAACCCTATTTTGTGAAGCAAGGGGTAAAGCATTCGAAGCCAGTGAATGATCGCGTTTTTCTTCGACGAGCCTACTTCGACCTGATCGGTCTATTCCCTACCCCCGCACAGTACTCGGCCTTCGCCGAGGACAAGCATTCGGGTAAATATGATAAACTCGCAGACACCCTGCTGGCGAACGACGAGCACTATATGCAGCACTGGCTCTCGTTTTGGAACGATGCCTTTCGGAACAGTTACACTCGGCAGTACCATGGCGGCAACAAGTACCGGTTGACCAATTGGTTGAAGGCGTCTCTCAAGGCCAACAAGCCCTACGACCAACTCGCTCGGGAAGTATTGAATCCGATAGCCGGAGACCAAGCCGCCTTCATCGACGGCATTAAGTGGCGGGGGACGGTGAATTCCTCTCAAGTCGTCGAGATGCAGGCTGCCCAAAACGTGACTCAGGTTTTTCTAGGTCTCAACCTCAAGTGCGCTTCCTGCCATGATAGTTTCATCAACGACTGGACGCTCGATCAATCCTATGCCTTTGCCTCCGTCTTCGCAAATGCACCGATGGAGAAGCATCGCTGCGACAAGCCGACCGGGAAAAAGGTTTCCCCGGCCTTCATCTATCCCGAGCTGGGGGGAATTGATCCGAAAGCCTCCCGAAACATTCGTCTCAAACAGTTGGCCGACCTCATGACCAAGAAGGAAAACGGACGGTTTTCGCGGGTCATCGTGAATCGGATGTGGGCATCGTTCTTCGGCAGAGGTCTCGTCGAGCCCGTAGACGAAATGGATAACTCACCGTGGTCGGCAGACCTCCTCGACTGGCTGGCTCATGACTTTGCCTCCAATGGCCACGACCTCAAGCACACCATGCGAATGCTAGTGACTTCTCAAGCTTATCGATTGCCCGCTATCGAACCTGTGCCCAACCAGAAACCCGATGGGTTCACCTTCAAGGGGCCACTGACCCGGCGGCTCCGAGCGGAACAATTCATGGATGGATTGGCACAACTCGGAGAAGCTGCTGCGCCACCGGCCAAGCGTCCGGCTTTCCAACGGCATGGCCTCAAAAACCTGGATCGACTGATGCGCATCCTCGGTCGCCCCAAACGAGACCAAGTCGCGACCTCTCGCGATGATCGCCCCACCACCCTGCAAGCCCTTGAACTGAGCAATGGCGACATCATGCACAAGGCCGTTCAGAGCGTAGGCAACCGTTGGGCCTCCGGCAAGCGAGCCCCCGACAAGTTGATCGAGGGCCTTTTCGGCAACGCCTTCCTGCGAAAACCCAATGCGGAAGAAACAATCGCAGCGAAGGCGCTATT
>JACNJI010000544.1 GCA_014382645.1 Verrucomicrobiota bacterium
CAACGGGGGAGGCGACCGGCCGGACGGCAAGCGGCCGACCGAGGTGCAGTTCTTCCCCAAGGCGGGCCAGCCCGAGCATTGGCCGATGCGCTCCCCCATCGCCCACTGGGCCACCCTGCTCAAGGACGTCGCCCCGGGGAAACACGCCCTCTATTGCCGCACCATAGACGACAAGGGCAACGCCCAGCCGATGCCGCGCCCCTTCCGCAAGGACGGCGCCAACGCCATCCACAAGACCACCATCACGGTGGAGGGCTGAGGGGCGTCACTTCGGCTTTTTCGGGGGACTTGTTCTCCCGGGCGTCTTCCAATTGGGATCGGGCTCGTGGCACTGGTCGAAAAGGTTGGCGGCGTGCTTGACCAAGTCGGGCCGGCCCTTGGCATGGTCCGTTTTTTCCTCGTGGTCGAAAGAGAGGTCGTAGAGCTGGATCCGGCCGGTGAACATGGGTTGGCGAATGGCCTTCCACTTGCCGAAGCGCACGGCTTGGGCGGAGCCGCGCTCAAGGAACTCCCAGTAGAGGCGGCTCTTGCGGGCCCACTGCTTATCGGGCGGGTTGCCCCGCAAAGTAGGGAGGAAGCTGTCGCTGTCTATGTCATCGGGGGCCTCGACCCCGGCCAACTCGGCAAAGGTGGTCATACAGTCGCCGAAGTACCATTGGTGGTCGTCGGCGCTTCCCGCCTTCACGGAACCGGGCCACCACGCGATGGTGGGCACCCGAATACCGCCCTCGGTGAGATCCCGCTTGATCCCGCGGTAGCGGCCGTTGGAGTCGAAATAGTCGGCCTTGTGGCCTCCTTCCTGGTGAGGACCGTTGTCGGAGGTGAAGATGACGAGGGTGTCCTTGGCCACGCCCAGTTCGGTGACCAAGTCGAGGACCTTGCCGACATCGCGGTCGATGTTCTTGATCATGGCGGCGAACCCTTTCTCAGGCTCGGGCCAATCCTTCTTGGCGAACTCGCCGAGGTCGGGCACTTCCATGCCCTGATTGCCGGCCTCGTTGTTGGCATGGGGCACGTTCATGGCGAAATAGAGGAAAAAGGGCTTCTCGTGCTTCTCCCGAATGAAGCGGAGAGCGTCCTCCGCGAAGAGGTCGGGAGCGTAATCTACCTTCTTCACCGCCACCCCGCGGCCCGCCTGCGGAAGCTTCGGGTCCTGCCAGCGCTTCCACTTCGAAGCCACTTCGTTCTGCAGCTTTTCCACCTTGCCGTTGCGGATGAGGAACTCGGGATAGAAATTGTGAGCGTGCCACATGTTGACGTAGCCGAAGAAATGGTCGAAGCCTACGTCGTTGGGATTGGTGAAATTGTCGGGAGTGCCGACGCCCCACTTGCCCACGCAGGCTGTGGCGTAACCCGCCTGCTTGAGGACCGAGGCCAAGGTGGGCTGATCCGGCTTGATGACGATCGGCTGGGTGGAATTGCCACGCACCACCGTGCGTCCCATGTGCCTACCCGTGAGCAAAACGCTGCGGGACGGGGCGCATACCGTGCAACCCGCGTAGAACTGAGTGAAACGCATACCCTCCGCCGCCATCTTGTCGAGACGAGGCGTCTTAAGTGTCTTCTGACCGAAGCAACCGAGATCGCCGTAACCGAGGTCGTCGGCCAAGATCAGGATGACGTTCGGTGGTCGCTCCTTGGCTTCGGCCAACCCGGCGAAGAGAAAGAGGCTCAGGGCAAGGCGAACGGTCACCGAGTTTGAGAAAAAAAGGTTTGGTTTTTTCATAGTTACCATCTTCTGAGCAATTGCCCTACAGGCTCAAGCCAAAGCGTGACCCTTTGGCGAAAACCCTCTCACGGCAAAGAAGGATTTCCGCAACAAGTAGGGATTGAATGCAAACGGAAAGGCCGCATACTATGCGTTTTGCTTTCATGAAACCCTTCATCCTCCTTGCATTCGTCATCGGAACCGCTGCCTTGCAAGCCAAGGTGCAAGTGGAAGCCGACTTTCCCGGCGGCTCCGTCGTAGTCGAGGAACTGGACGGAAAAGCCCGATTGCTTCGGTTCCGCCCCATGAACCACAAAGGCAAGGGCTGGGCCTGTTGGTGGTATTTCAAGGTTTCGGGCCTCACGCCGGGCGATGTCTGGAAACTGAGCCTTAACGGCTCGGGGTTCGCGGTCCCGAGCCAGGCTTCCGTAAGCTCCGACGACAAGAAGTGGAAGCACTCCTCTCCAGGCAAGCGGTCGGGCAAACTGTTCACCTACGAAGTCAAGGTGGACGAGGAAACCACCTGGTTCGCGTGGGGACCACCTTTCACCCTCGCGAATGCACGGGAACTCGTCGAGGAAACGGTGGAGGCAAAGGTCGGGGCCGAAGCTTTCGAGCTTTGCAAGAGCGAGGAGGGCCATGCCGTGCCCGCCCTCCGCTGGGAGCCCAAGGGCGACGGCAAGCAACCCGCCATCTGGATACAGGCTCGCCAGCACGCTTGGGAGGCTGGGTCTAGTTGGGTCTGCCGAGGCCTCGTTGAATGGATGGCCTCGGACCACGAGGATGCCAAGGGGTTGCGCGAAAAGGCGCTAGTCCACGTCGTGCCCATCATGGATGTGGACAACGTCGAACGCGGGGCGGGCGGAAAAAACCAAATTCCCCACGACCACAACCGTGACTGGAGCGCCCAACCGCGCTACCCCGAGGTCGCAGCCGCTCAGGCTTGGATACGTCGCCTCGACAAGGAACATGCCTTCACCCTTTTCCTCGACCTTCACAACCCCGCGCCCGGCGACCGCACACCCTTCTTCTTCGGCTCACCCGATTCACATCTCAATGCCTCCCGCAAGGCGAATCAACAGCGCTTTCACACACTCTGCCTGGATACCTTGGGCAAACACTCCCTCGGTTTGTCCGGGAAAGTTCGCGTCACAGGTCCGGGCTACCATCCGCTTTGGCGACGCATAAGCAAGAACTGGGTGGCCGAAAACACCGCCTTCACCTCAGTGAACATGACTCTCGAGACCACTTGGAACTCCTCCAACTCCACCCAGGACGGCTACCGAACCTATGGGGTCGCCCTCGGCCAAGCGATTGCAAATTACCTCAAGCACGCTCGTTGAAGCACTTCTCACCATGGGGTGGGAGAGCTTAGCCTTTCGACCAATTGTCCCACGGGCTCAAGCCAAAGCGTAGAACCTTCAGGAGAACGGAACGAATTGGCTACCCCTGATCGTATTACCTTGAACATATTCCAAGATTACTTGATGATTGGTCGAAGGGATGGAGGAGGAAATAAAACTTTTAAGCAAGGCGAGCCACAAGGAAGCGACCTCCAAGTGGAAAAGAATCGTAGCCGAATACCAAAAGCCAAGCGTTGCTCGAGCTAGTTGGCAGGTAGCCAATTCCATCGGCCCCTATTTTGCACTGTGGGGGTTATGGATGTACATGTCCCTTGGTCTGTCTCTTTCATATTGGTGGGCGATACCACCTGCTCTCCTTGCAGGAATGTTTATGGTTCGGGTCTTCATTATTTTTCACGACTGCGGGCATGGCTCATTTTATAAATCTAAAAAGGCGAACAACTACCTAGGCTTCATATCAGGGCTTCTCATCTTCACCCCTTACTTTCACTGGAGGTGGGAGCATTCCGTCCATCATGCAACTTCGGGCGATCTTGACCGCAGAGGAATAGGCGACATCTGGACGTTGACGGTGAGAGAATACCTCGATTCGTCTCGGTGGAAGAAATTTTCCTACCGACTAGTTCGAAGCCCATTTGTTCTGTTCTTACTCGCTCCCATCTCACTCTTTCTGGTACTGGAAAGATTCCCTTCTAAAAGAGCGGGGCCACGTGAAAAGCGATCAGTCTGGTTAATGAACTTCGCCTTGTTGGCGGCAGCTGCTGGTCTTATAAGTATTCTCGGATTCCTACCCTGGCTGGTGTTTCAACTTGCGGCGTTGGTGATGGCCAGTTCCTGCGGAGTATGGATGTTTTACGTACAACACCAGTTTGAAGAAACATACTGGTCGGATAGCGAAGATTGGGATTACACCACGGCAGCCATTCAAGGCAGTTCCTTCTATCAATTGCCACGAGTCCTGCAATGGTTCTCGGGA
>JACNJI010000548.1 GCA_014382645.1 Verrucomicrobiota bacterium
TTTCCCAATGCGGGAAGCAATGCAAGAGGCGCAGGATGTTTCAGGGGAAACAAAGGCACCAAAAAACCTTAACGGGCTAAATGATCCCGCCACAGAGGACTTCGGTCGTCAGTGCCTCATGGCTCGAAGGTTTGCCGAACGTGGTGTTCGCTTTGTTCAAGTCACGCATAGCGATAATAAAGTCCAATGGGATCAACATGGGAACTTGCGAAATGGACATAAAGAAAAGGCCGGAGAGGTCGATTTGCCTATCTCCGGACTACTAACGGATCTAAAATCTCGAGGATTGCTTGACGACACTCTCGTAATTTGGGGTGGCGAGTTCGGACGCACACCCACCGTGCAGGGTGGCAAGATGGATGGTCGAGATCACAACCCTCACGGTTTTACCGTTTGGTTGGCCGGGGGCGGTGTCAAGGGAGGTTTTCGTTACGGCGCTACGGACGAGTATGGATACTATGCTAAGGAAAACCCCGTCCATCTTCACGACTTTCATGCGACGCTGCTGGCTCTTCTTGGTCTCGATCACGAACAGCTGACTTATCGGCATGCAGGTCGAGACTTTCGCTTGACCGACGTCTATGGTAAAGTCATCACCGATGTTTTTGCATAACCATGTCGATTCTTTACGCTCCCTATCCATCGAAGAAAACATTTTTTGAATTCCCATGAAATTTCCCTTTTTGATCCTTCCGCTGATATCCGGCATCGTTCACGCTGAAACCAAGGTCGATTTCGCTCGGGAAGTGTTACCTGTTTTGTCGAATAAGTGCTTCGTCTGTCACGGACCCGATTCCAAGAAGAAGGATGTTCTTCGGCTCGACTCCCGCGAGGGTGCGACGCGGGACTTGGGAGGCTATCGAGCCATCGACGCCGATTCGCCGAAAGAGAGCGAGATTCTCACTCGCCTTCACGATGCAGACGATCCAATGCCACCCAAGAAGGCCGAGAAAAAGCTAACCAAGGCGGAGCGAGAAATCCTTTCGCTCTGGGTCAAACAGGGTGGTGAGTACGCCAAGCACTGGGCATTCGTGAAGCCCGTGAGGCCTGAAGCCAAGGGCAGTGCCATCGATTATTTCGTGAAAAAAAAGCTAGAGTCGACCGGGAAAGATTTCGCCCCGGAGGCGGAACGGGCGGTTCTGGCGCGAAGGGTCGCACTCACCTTGACCGGTTTGCCGCCAGAACCAAAGCAACTATCGAAATTGCTTAAGGACACACGAGGTGATGCCTACGAGCGTTTTGTTGACGAATTGCTAGCTAGTACGCGTTTCGGCGAGCACCAGGCTCGATACTGGTTGGACGCCGTGCGATACGGGGATACCCATGGTCTGCATCTTGACAACAAGCGGGGCATTTATCCGTACCGCGACTGGGTTGTACGATCCTTCAACGACAACCTGCCATTGGATGATTTTCTCGTTTGGCAACTTGCCGGTGACCTCCTCCCCGAACCTACCTTGGCGCAACGAGTGGCCACGGGCTTTGTTCGGATGAACCCCAGCACGGCGGAGGGCGGGGCCATCCCCGCCGAGTTTCAGGCCAAGAACAATTTTGATCGTGTCGAGAACTTGGGCACTTCCCTCCTCGGGCTTTCCTTGGTTTGCGCCCGATGTCATACCCACAAATACGACCCCGTCACGCAAACCGAGTACTATCAGCTTTTGTCGTTTTTTAATAATACGACGGAATCCCCTATGGATGGTAATAAGTATGAGTATGCTCCGAACCTAAGGGTGCCCACGGATCAGCTTGCTTGGACACAATGGATGGAACTCAAGAAAAAGCGTTCGGACCTTTTGCTGGAGGCAAACAAAGCTGAAACGGATACACACCAGAGGTGGTTGAACGCGAATGAAGAAGCACGTATGAAGATTTTGACGCAAGCTGATGCCCAGTCTTCCGAATTGCGCAAGCGGGCATCCGAGCTTGCAAAGGTAATTGCGGAAGCGGAGAAGAAATTCACCACCACTCTAGTGGCAAAGGAATTGGCTAAGCCGCGCGTGACAAAACTTCTTGAGCGCGGTGAGTATCATTTGCCGGTAGGTGAAGCGCTTCAACCCGGAGTGCCCGCGGTTCTAGGGGCCTTGCCCAAGGATGTGCCCCGCAATCGGTTGGGGCTCGCTCGTTGGTTGGTTTCTCGCGAACATCCACTTGTTGCACGTGTCCTCGTTAACCGCATCTGGCAACGCGTTTTTGGCGCAGGACTCGTTCGCACCCCGGCTGATTTTGGCTTGCAGGGCGAGCAACCCACTCATCCCGAACTTCTCGATTGGTTGGCGGTTGACCTTCAAGAAGAGGGCTGGAATCTCAAGAAGATGCTTCGCTTATTAGTGACCAGTCGGACCTTCAAGCAAAGTTCGGAACACCGAGCCAATCTTTCAGATCCTGAAAACCGTTTGTTTGGGAGAGGTCCGAGTTACCGTTTGGACGCAGAGGTCTTGCGCGACCTTTCGCTTTGGTCCTCCAGCCTGCTGGACTCCAGTATGGGTGGCGAAGGCGTAAAGCCTTACCAGCCCCCAGGTTTGTGGCAGGAGCTCATGCACCCCGGGAGCAATACCAAGAACTACGTAGCCGACAAGGGAGATCGTCTCTATCGCCGTAGTCTTTACGTCTACTGGAAGCGTACCAGTCCACACCCGATGATGACCTTGTTCGACGCTCCCAGTCGCGAAGCCTCCTGTGTTCGCCGTTCGCGAACCAATACTCCTCTCCAGTCGCTGGCTCTCTTCAACGAACCCCAACGCATCGAGGCGGCTCGTAAGTTGGCTGAGCGCCTTCTTCGCGAAGCGGATAACGATGACGCGCGCCTCGATCTGCTTTTCACCCTCATCGCCTCGCGTCCGCCGAGGGATATAGAACGAAACGCCTGTTCGAAGCTCCTTCAAGCCCGGCGGGCTCGATATGCGTCGACGGAGGGTGAGGCACAAGCGCTTCTTGCCATCGGCAATGCTCCGCGGGACGTTAAACTGAAACCTGTGGAGGTCGCGGCTTGGACTCAAGTGGCGGGTACGGTTCTCGCGAGCGACTTGGCAATCCTGCTTTATTGAAAACCCATTTCTTACCGATATGAATACGAATCCACTACGCGAACACGACCTCCATCTTACTCGTCGCCAGCTTTTCGGGCGGGCGGCCTTGGGGCTGGGAACTGCCGCAATGGCAAATCTTTTGCCTTCGGGGATGTTGGCTGCCGCCGACAGTCAGAAAGGCTTGCACCACGCGGCCAAGGCTAAGCGGGTGATTTACCTGTTCATGAGTGGTGGTCCAAGTCACCACGACTTGTGGGACTACAAGCCGAAGCTATCTGAGGACTTCGGGAAAGACTTGCCCAAACACGTTCGCGATGGTCAACGCATCACAGGGATGACCTCGGGACAGAAAACCCTGCCGTTGGCTCCGAGTAAGTACAAATTCACTAAACACGAGAACAACGACAAAGGAGTGTGGATTAGTTCGCTGCTCCCGCATACTGCAACAGTAGCAAAGGATTTATGCGTGGTTCACAGCGCCTTCACCGAGGCCATTAACCACGATCCCGCCGTTACCTATATCCAAACGGGTAGCCAAGTCCCGGGTCGCCCCAGTCTTGGCGCATGGCTGAGCTATGGACTGGGAAGCATGAACGAGGATTTGCCCAATTACGTAGTGATGCATGCCAAGTCGAAGCATGCCGAGCAGAGTCTCTTCAGCCGTTTGTGGGGCACTGGTTTTATGCCTTCCGACCACCAAGGCATTCTTTTGCGAAGTCAAGGTGATCCCGTGCTTTACTTGAGCAATCCTAAAGGTGTTTCCCGGGATGATCGGCGAGCGCAGCTTGACGCTCTTTCCGTTCTTAACGGGGAGCATCACAAGAGCTTCGGTGATCCCGAGGTGTTGGCCCGTTTGCGACAGCATGAGATGGCCTACCGTATGCAGGCTTCCGTTCCTGAGTTGATGGACTTGTCGAAGGAACCGGAGTCCACCTTTGAGCTCTATGGCAAGGAAGCTCGACAACCCAGCAGTTATGCGGCTTGTTGCTGGAACGCTCG
>JACNJI010000509.1:0-1466 GCA_014382645.1 Verrucomicrobiota bacterium
AATCATCATTGTATTTGGAAGATTGCGAAGCCTTTGCCTCTCGGGCGATATTCTTACCGTCACTTATCACCTCGACCTCAGAAAGGTTCAGGGTCTGGTTTAATCCGGGAAGGGAAATGGTTATCGTATCCACCTCGGTAGACTTGAGGAAAAAGTCGGCGCAACGTTTTTCCCATGCTCGAATAGTGGCTTTCTCCTCGGGCAACGTGTATCCCTACGTTTCTGTGGAAACCGCCGGAGCAAGCGAGGAAGCACCCACCGAGCCCGTGAGTGAGTACGGATGGTCTCTCCTTGGTCGTGAGAGAACCTTCGAGCATTTTTCCCGCGTGAACGATATTCCCGTAACCATCGTTCGTTTGAATTATTCCGCTGAACCACGTTACGGCGTGCTAGTGGACCTCGCCCAGAGCATTCTCGACCGCGACCCTATCGACCTTTCCATGGGTCACCTCAACTTCATCTGGCAACGTGACGCCAACGAGCACGCTCTTCGCTCCTTCGGTCTCTCCGCCACTCCACCCGCCATCGTCAACGTAACCGGTGCGGAAGTGCTTGCCGTGCAAGACTTGGCGGAACGGTTGGGAGTCGCCCTCGGCATCGATCCTGTTTTGACCGGCGAACCCGCTGCCACCGCACTCCTCAACGATGCCTCCAAGTCCCACCGTCTCTTTGGTTCGCCCCTCACCTCGACGGATGAGGCTATCCTGGCCGTCGCCCAATGGCTTCAAGCCGGGCATGCCACCTTGGGCAAGCCGACCAAGTTCGAGGCTCGCGACGGGAAGTTTTGAGAATGTCTGCCCATTTACCTCAACCTGATTCCGTAGTTCTCGATTCCCTTCGCGACGGCATCGTCATACCCGCCCATCCCTTAGCCCTCACTGCCGAACGGAAACTGGACGAGCAGTCCCAGCGAGCCCTCACTCGGTATTATCTGGATGCAGGTGTCGGAGGCTTGGCCGTGGGCGTGCACACCACGCAGTTCGCCATTCGCGAACCGCAGCACGGTCTACTACGCCCCGTACTTGAACTGGCTGGAGAAACGGTTCGCGAGCATGAGGAAAAAACCGGGAGACGAATCGTTCGCGTGGCTGGGGTTTGTGGACAAACCGAGGACGCCATTCGCGATGCCAAACTGGCCCGCGAACTGGACTACGATTTGGGCCTTCTCAATCTGTCCGCCTTTCCCGATGCCGAAGACGCTGTCCTGCTCGCCCACGCCCGTCGCATAGCCGAAATTATCCCTCTCTTTGGTTTCTACCTTCAGCCCGACATCGGCTGTCGTTCTCCGTCTCCGGCGTTTTTTCTTTATTTTTTCGCTATTCTCTCTCTCACCTCCCTAAATAATGGCTCCCTCTTCCCCGCGCTTGCCCACGAGACATTCGTGGGCAGCCAATACTCCCGTCCCCGCCGCCCTGTTGTTTGTTGATAACGTCATCGCACATTCTTTCTCGCAGGCTTCAACGTGG
>JACNJI010000509.1:1476-4016 GCA_014382645.1 Verrucomicrobiota bacterium
GCGAAATGAGCCCTCTCTTTGGGTTCTGCCGTCCGCACGACATCGGCGGGCGTAGCCTGTCGAGGGAGGTTGTTCGTGAATTTGCCACTATTCCGAAAATCATCGCCGTAAAGATGGCCGCCTTCGATCGCGAGCTTACCCAAGAAGCTATCGAGGGCATCGAAGACTCCGGTCGCGGCGACGAGTTGATTTTGTACACGGGCAACGACAATTTCATTATCGAGGACTTGACCGAGGGTTACCTCATTCCGACCGCTAACGGTTACACACTCCGCAGAATGGCTGGAGGTCTGCTCGGGCACTGGGCGGTCTGGACAAAGGCCGCCGTGGAGACCTTGGAGACGATCAAAGCCGCTCGCTCCTACGTGGATTTCGATCCCGCGGTCTTCGCCGAACTCGCCTCGCAGGTCACCGAGATGAACCATCACCTCTTCGATTTCGACAATGCGTTCGATGGCTGCATTCCGGGCGTCCACGAAGTCCTCCGCAGTCAAGGCTTAATGGAGGGAACTTGGTGTCTTAATCCGGACGAGATTTTGTCGGATGGACAAGCCGAAGCCCTCGCCCGCTTATCAAAGGCATATCCACACCTGACTGACGACGCTTTCGTCGTCGAGAACCTAGGCCACTGGCTGGCGGACTGAACTTGTCGAGCATTCGCTCGCAATTACTCTGATGCTTTTGCCCGTTTCCTCAAAAAGGCGGCTGTTTGACAGCTATGCTTTCACCGCCAAATATAATGTAATCTATGTTTTCCCGATGAGCGATCTTCCACTTACTTTTCCACCAGCCAGATATTCTGAAAGCGGACCGGGTTGCCGTGCCCTTGAAGATTAATTTGGCCCTTTTCCTTTTCCGGTCTTCCGCCGCCGGCTCCGGTGCCCTTGTCCAGTTCGAAGTCATCGTGAATGAGGACCCCGTTGTGGCGGGTGGTGATGCGGGCGTTCTTAATTTTTTTGCCGTCTTTGAATCGAGGGGTGGTGAATTCAATGTCGTAGGTTTGCCAGACGAGGGGAGGGAGGCACATGTTCACGGCGGGTGGCTTCTTGCGATAGAGGGCTCCGCAAAAATTGAACTCTCCCTTTATGCCGAATGAGTCGAGGATCTGGGTCTCGTAGTTGTTGAATATATAGACTCCGCTATTGCCGCGATCCTGGCTGCCCGGCTTGGTATTCGGTTTGTAGGGGGTACGAAACTCAAGGTGCAGGGTGAAATCGCCGAATGAGTCCATCGACACTACGCCTTCTTTTAGTAATTTGCCGTCCAGTTTCTTCCCGTTGGAGAAACGGTCGGCCCCTTTGCCGCCGAAGAGCATCTTTGCCTTCTTGGGCGCTGCTTTCCCGAGGGTCGGGCTCTTGCGCTCCACCCGGTCGTAGACGAACAGTTTTTCGTCGCCCTTGGTTCCGGTCGCGGTGTCGCCCTGGATGACAACGGTCGCGCCGTCGGCGCCCGTCAAGGTTGTCTTGCCGTCCTTGGTCTCGCCTTTAAGCAGAACGAATTCGTTGTTCTCGGCACCGCTGCCGGGGAGACCGCCTTTGTAGAGCGCTGCCTGAAATTTTCCGTCGCCGAGAGCCACGACTTGGAGGCCGTAACCGCGGCTATCTTTTCCGATGGCAGGGGATGCTGCGTATTCGCCTTGGATGGCGAAGTCGGGATCCTTGGCGGCTTCTTTCGGATCGGTGATGGCATTGCCGGGTTTGGCCGCGTGGAGAATATAAGCCCCCGCAACGAGCAAGGCGGCGATAAAGGTCATTTTAATCTTCATTAGCTTGATGGTGATGAAATTACTTATCCTTTAATGCAAAAAAGATGATTTACGCCTCGAATGTAAAGGCGTCCATTTGAAAAAGCGGGCGTGGCGAAGGTTTTCTCTCCCACTATGTTTTCAGCGACGATTTCGAAATTGGGGCCTGCTTTTACGACGGTCATGATGCCCTGGTCCGAGAGGAAGTAAACCAAGCCGTTTGCCTTGAGGAGCGAGGCGCTGTGCCCACCCTTAAGTCTTTCCATCCACAACCTTTCTCCTGGTTTTGCCACGAAGCAACTGGCTACGCCGTTGTCGGCCACCACGATAAAGTAGGGCCCGATTGCAACTGGACTTGGCACGTAGGAACAACCCTTGGTCGTTTCCCACACGATGTGAGTTTTCGTGACGTTGCCGGACCCGTTGGGGCGAATGGCCTGCATGTAGCGCTTGGGAAATCCACAGGTCATAAAGAGAAGGTCCCCGTTGTAAACAAGGGAGGCGACGTATTGTTGGGTGGGTCCGTCGCTGATCCAGTGCTGTTTTCCCGTGTCGGGATCGTAACTGGCTACGCAAAGACTACCCGAGAGGATGAGCTGGTTACGACCATCGATGACACGGAGCAAGGGAGTGCAATAACTGCGGGTGTTGTTTGGGCGATCTGTCTTCCAGATTGTCTTCCCCGTCTTCTTGTCGAGGGCGACCGGATAGCCGGGCCCGTCTGGTTCGCCGTTTATGATTACCTTGGCGATTCTAATTACATGAGAAGAACAGTAGCCGGTCTTGCTTGAGCATA
>JACNJI010000546.1 GCA_014382645.1 Verrucomicrobiota bacterium
TGGGGACTGGAGAGGAACGCTTCGCAACGCGTCAGACTGATGGCGTAGCTCTTGGTTTGATGAAGAGAATATGCCTCCATCCAAAGAGAATTGGCGGGAAGCGGACCCTTTTTGTCCACCTTGGCGAAGATAGGAGCAGCCTCGGCAAACTTGTCTCCTTGCATAAGGGCAGTGGCGTAATCGTAGCGAAGGTCATCACCAAGATCGCCTGCCCCAAAACGATCAACTATGGGCTTTAAGGATTGCTCGGCTTTCACGAAATCCTTGTTCCGCAAGTGTGCCCTACCCAACCAAAGTCCTGCCTCGGCACCGGTTTCGGAATCTCCGACAAGTCCCCCTAGAGCATTGACAGCATTGTTAAGGTCTTTTTTCTCAAGATACGCTCGCCCAAGGTAAAGATTTGCACGAGTAACAAGCTCGGAACCCTTGTTTGTCTTAACGAAATCGCCTAATTCACGGATGGACTGATCGTAATTTCCATCGAGAAAGTATACGTAACCGAGCCTGTAATTGGCTTCAAGAGAACGAGCTCCGTCTTGCTTGCGAGCTTGATCATAGTATTTGACGGCATTCTTGTAGTCCTTCTCCTGCCGAAAGCATTCGGCAAGCAGGAAGGACACATCTTGAGCGAAATCAGCAGGGGTATCCTTATCCTTCGACAGCCGATCAAGAATAGTCTTGGCCCCGGGAAAATCCTTCAATTCAAAACGGGCCAAAGCTCCCTGCAGAGAACAACGGTGAGCAACTGGGGATTTAGGGGCCCTGCGATAAGCCTCATCAGTCGCCTTGACGACTTCCGCCCACTTACCCTGACTGTAGAGAGCCTCGGCATAACCTGCATAGGCATCGGCCAAGTGGGCAGGATTCTTGTCCGCAGTGATAGTAGCCGAAAAGGCCTTCTCCGCATCGACATGCTTGCCGAGAGTCAGCAGGCAATTACCTCGCAAATTGTGAACGGGAGCAAGGGCAAGAATTTGACTATTATTTGCAATTAGGGCAAATACGGGTTCCGCCTCCGCTGGTTTGCCGGCCTGGAAGAGGCACAACCCCAATCCCAAATTGGCAAAGGGAGCCTTGGGATGCTTGGCATGCTTACCAAGAAAGGACCGGAACTCATCCACCGCCAATTCGTACAGTCCACGATTGTAAAGAGCGTTGGCGCTGTAGTAAAGGTCAAGGGCAGGGTCCTTCTTTGCCTTGTCTTGACCCAAAAGCGAAAATGCAAGAAAAACAAAAGAACTTAAAGGGAGAATCCCAAATACAATAAAATAAAGACGAAAGTTAATCACCGAGCGTTCCATGGGTTCAGGTTAAAGTAAGAAATATTCACGAAAGCGTGAAGTTACTGCTAACTTGAAAAGAGGAGTGCTCCTCTTTTACAAACGAAAACTGTCGAGAATTAAAAAATAATCCTGAGAGTGGAAAACGACTTCGGCAAGGCGAGTTCGCTAAACAGGAGATTAATTTCCTGCAGTCGAGACGGGTTGAGGGGGAGGATTGTTTTGACGCCCAGCTTGTTCTGCTTTTTTAGCTTTCAACTGTGCCATGAGTTGCTTAGCCGAGTTCGCGACCAAGGCACCCTTGGCAGGCGTCGCCGCTGCCGCGGCAGCTTTGTTCGATGATTGCATTTCCTCCAGAATCTCTTTTCGGAGAATAGCTATTGAACGAGGTGCGGTGATTCCAATTTTAACGGAATCACCCTCGATCTTGGTGACGGATATCTCGACATTTTCGCCAATGAGGATGGATTGATCGATTTTTCGCGAAAGAATAAGCATTTCGTCAACTCCGCTACCAAAAACGAAGGCTATACCTCGGTATCGCCCACATCGATCATGTGGCGAGCCGAGAATTCCTCGTGGTTATTAATGATGCATTGCTTTGCCTCGAGGGTATTGCGGTTGAGGATAATCGGACCCACTAAATTCAAGGATATCTTTCCCGGATGTTCGGAAGAAATCGTAACGATATTAAGGATCATAGTGTCCTCGGCGCCTGAGATACCGAGAATTTGAATATCGGCGTCGGATATTTCTACGGAATAATTCTGGACGATCCCGCCGGGTTCGAGGACAACGAAAGCCAAACCGTCCTGAACTTGTTCGCGCAACCACATGAAGGGAAGCTCGTCCTTGTCAAAAACAAGCTCCATGGAGCGGATGTCGGGGAAGCCAAACAAACCCTGAGGCAAAGAGACCTCGTTACGGGTTACGGGAATCGAATCCAAACTATTGGGCGATTCATCTTGAAGGTTTAGTTTCACAGGCGAGGCGGGTTAATAACTTGGGGTATTAAATAGGCGTAGGGAAAGAACTCTTAAAGGTAATTCAGTAAGGAAGTGTTCATTATTTGGGCTCCGACCTGAAGTGCTGCTTGATATGAAGTGGAAGCCTGCATCAACCTCATAATGGCTTCCGACACATCAACGTCCAGATCCCTAGACACACGTGCGTTGAGCTCCATATAGTACTCTTCGTCGTGAGACTTGACCGTTTCCATACGCACCATCTTGGCCGCAAGTTCGCCCATCTTGTCCACAACCTGTTCCTCCAAGGAGATGAGCTTTTGATTCGCAATTTCAACCTCTGCTGCATAACCTGAAGGCTTAGCACTACGAAGTGCTTCTCTCAAATCAACAAGAGCAGATACCACTTCTCCCAATTCCTCCGTCCCTCCCTCTTTGGCTTCTAGGAGTGAAGAAATCTTGCTCTCATGACCAATGTAAAACTCAGAATTTGTTGTAGAACCGTTGTAAGAAACATCCACAATGGAACCATTTTCATCGCGGTGTTCGACAAATGAAGTTGAGCCTGTGGCAAAAGAATAGTAATCACCTTTTTGCGGACCAGCGGGAATGCCTGATGGCATAGGTTGTGAATTAAAATCGAAACCTGCAACAGTCCAAGTCCCTGGCGATGTGGTATCTTGCTCCCAAAGAACTTTTACATCCATTTCCTGACCATTGGGAAGCAAGACTTTCGCGTTGTCGAAACTAGGAGGAAGTGCTGTGCCACCAGCTGAAGCTCCAGAAAAGTAACGACCTGGCTCAACTACTCTCAATCCCGCGATAAAGCCATCGGCGTCAATAACGGCACTGGCTTTTGCCGTTGTGCCGCTAGTGCCCGCAGATGGAAAAGTTATCGTAGGCAATTGATCGTTTTCTACAGAAAACTTCATCACGTGCCCAAGAGGTTTGTCAATGACTCGCCAAGCAGAGTTCGAAATCTTTTCGCCACTTACTTTGTCATAAATAAACTCGTCCGAAGGTAAAACAACGAAATCCGAAAAGGTATTCGGGTCACGAGAAAGATTATCCCAGTTGCTTTGGTTGGCTTGATAATACCGTCCGTTGTAATGAACGATTTGCCCGTTGTCATAAGTTTTGGACGGAGCCCAATCCGTTCCTTGCTGGATTATCCGAGCAGGCACAGGATGAAGTGAAGCAGATTCTTCGGGGAAAAATGATGCAGACTGACTGGCATCCAAGGTGAAATCGGCATTCGCGACATAATATAAATTATCAGCAGGGTCATGCAGAAACTCACCAGTTTTCAGCGAAAGAGGCCGACCGGAAACAAAAGTCTTTTCCTTACCTTCATTCGGCAAGTTTTCCCCCAGCAGTAAAACCTCTCCGTCACTGCTCTGACTCACTGGAACTAAACCTGCAATCTGAGGGAGATCAGCTTCGGGTGTACCTGCAGGAATAGTAGTATCAACAGTCGCCACAAAATACTGACCGCTATTAGGTTCCAGCACATGACTCCCCTTCAAAAGTGAAAGAGTTTGTGAGGAGTCAAAGGTAAAAGTGGAATTCGGGGGGAAATCAGCGGTCAAATGCTCCCAAGCACTGACATCTTGCCCCTTAGCCACATTCTCCAAAGCAAGATAATAGCGACCTTGACGAGAGATTACGGCACCTTTTTCATGAGATGCATTAGCCTTTCCTGCCTGTGCTCCCACAGAGGCGACATCACGAGTGATATTGCCCTTGAAATAGACCCCTGAAACTACCT
>JACNJI010000445.1 GCA_014382645.1 Verrucomicrobiota bacterium
CGACAACCCTCGGACTGAACCGCAGGTTGACATTTTTCGCGACATGAGAAAAGGTCTCCCCAAGTGATCTAAGGTCAACTTTGTTGATGATCGTCGAAGGGCTATAAGCTGGGCACTGGATGCTTCGAATAAAGATGACTGCCTCCTGATTGCAGGTAAAGGACATGAAGCTTTTCAAGAGGTTCAGTACACATCGATCCCATTCGACGACCGTATTGTTGCCGATGAACTTTTAAATGCAAAATCGTTAAGATTCTAATGCCGTTTTTTGACCCCGAATCATTGGCTGAATGGTCAGGAGGAGAGTGGAATCGCTCTCCCCGTAACTTAGTTGCTGGGTTCTCTCATGATTCCCGAAGGATCGAGTCGGGTGAGATGTTTGTTGCCGTAAGGGCGGAACGTGATGGGCACGATTTTGTTGGAGATGCAGCAAGATTAGGTGCATCTTGCGCTATGGTGGATCATTTCGTCGCAGAGTGCGATCTTCCCCAACTCAAGACACCCGACGTGGGCGAGGCCTTTCTCCGGATAGCTCACATGCATCGCAGTAATTTCGAAGGAAAGATTGTCGGTGTGACCGGGAGTTGCGGCAAGACTTCAACAAAAGATGCTCTCCAACTTTTACTTGGACGCGAGACATGTCTGGCGACTGACGGCAATTTCAACAATTTGTTGGGAGTTCCACTGACATTGCTCCGATTGGAACATTCCCTCCATCGCCAAGCTGTGGTCGAGGCCGGAATCAATCAAATCGGGGAGATGGCTAAATTGGCCAAGACAATTGCTCCTGATCTTACTCTAGTAACCATGGTCGCGTCGGCTCATCTGGAGGGATTGGGAAGCGAGACAAAGGTGGCTGAAGAGAAATCTAGGTTAATTAAAGATTCCGGAACCGTAAAGACAGCAATCTTTCCAGAGCATTGCTTACGATTCGATGCATTTCGAGAGGTCAAAGAAGGCGGGGCGGAAAGCCTTGTCCTCAAGTACGGTGACCCCACTGAGGAACCTCCAAAGGGATTCCTCTTTTTCGATACGAAGACTGAAACATACAGGGTTGGGGATGCCGCGTCGCTTAGGCTAAGGCGACGCGGCTACCCACCCCTATCATTCCCTCTGCCTTTGATGTCGGAAGGAATGATAAGTAACTGTGCTCTAGCGGTGGTGGCAGCGCTGGAAATGGGTGTTTCGGAAGATGAGATATTTGAACGCCTGCCCCAATATAAACCCTCGGCCCTCAGGGGCAAATGGCTACAGGGCCGAGGGAATTTTTACTATGTGGATTGTTACAACGCCAACCCGGCGTCCATGCTGGATGCCATCCGTTTCTTCCAACGCGAAGCCGGAGACCTTCCGAAACTCTTAACCTTGGGCGGAATGGATGAACTAGGCGATGCAGGTCCCCGATTACACCAAGAAACAGGCTCTAGAATTAATATTGGTTCATCCGACAAGGTTCTCCTTGTTGGTGAAAAAGCTCAATGGATGATGGCCGGGATGCTTCAGTCCGGAATCGAAAAAGAATCGATTGAATCAGTTGCCGATGTGCTGGAGGCCGAATCACTGGTGAGCGAATTCGAGGGAGCTGTTTTACTAAAGGGAAGCAGGTCAAACGCTTTGGAAACGCTCGTGCCGGATTGGGCCACGGAAGAGGGGAAGATGGAATATGCCGGATGCTGACTTATCTTCAAAACCTAGAGGACCTGTTCGGCCCTTTGCGCTTGTTTCAATTCATTTCTGTTCGCGCCATGATGGCGGGCTTGACCTCGCTTTTTCTTGGGTTTTATCTTGGGCCGCGTCTGTTTGCCCTCCTTCGCTCTTTGGATGCGCGGCAAGCATTCCGAAGCGAGGAGGAAGTGGGAGAACTGGCGGGCTTGCACAAAGAGAAGGCGAGTACCCCTACGATGGGGGGGCTACTCATCTTTGTGTCGGTGGTACTGTCTTCCTTGCTTTGGGCCGATCCGAACGTTTACGTGGTTACGGCTTTGGCGGTTTATACATTGCTCCCGGTGGTAGGTTTTTTAGACGATTATCTAAAGGTCGCGAAGAGAAACAGCAAGGGGTTGCCCGGGAAAATGAAACTTCTCGGTCAACTAATCGCCGTGGCCGTAGCCTTGTATCTTTTGATTGGGCCTGTCGGCGAAATGCTTACCGGCATCAAGGGGAATGCCTCGGGCAGCGCTGCAAAAATGTCCCAGCTGTGGGTTCCGTTCTACAAGGAAGTCTTGTGGCAGACGATGCCTTTGACCGCTATTTTCGTACTGTTCTTTTTTACACTTTGCGGCTCGAGCAACGCTATAAACCTAACCGACGGACTGGATGGACTGGCAATAGGTTGTACAGTTACGGTGGCTTTGGCGTACGGACTCATGGCTTATGCCTCGGGAAACTCGATCATTTCCGACTACCTCCTCATCAGCATGGTTCCCGGAACGGGAGAACTAACCGTAGTCTGCGCAGCTCTTCTGGGAGGTTGCCTGGCCTTCCTTTGGTACAACGCTCCACCGGCGGAAGTGTTCATGGGGGATACGGGGTCTTTGGCCATCGGGGGGCTTGTGGGGATAATAGCGTTGATGATTCATCAACCCTTCACCTTGATCATCGTGGGCGGAATTTTCGTTATCGAGGCTGCGTCGGTCATACTGCAAGTGGCGTCTTTCAAGATGACGGGCAATCGCATCTTTCGAATGGCTCCCATTCACCACCATTTCGAACTGAAAGGCTGGAAGGAAACGAAGGTGGTAATCCGTTTCTGGATTCTTTCACTACTCTTCGCCATTATGGGTTTGGCGACATTGAAACTAAGGTAGGATGGGGACAGTGAGTAAATTATCTTTGGATTGGCATGAGTTGCGGCGTAAACCCGTCGCAATTCTTGGCGCGGGCGTGAGCGGTAGAGGAGTGGAAAAACTTCTTCACTCACTGGATTGGGAATACGCGACCTTCGACCAGCAAAGCCGAGCCTTCGGGTGGACGGAGGCAAAGGCTTGCTCGGTCGCGGTTGTAAGCCCGGGGTTCGCCCCGGATCACTCTTGGATCGAAATAGCGAAAAAAGCGGGTATGACAGTACTGGGGGAAGCTGATTTCGCCTCGGCTTTTTGGCCGGGTAAAATTGTTGCGGTGACGGGCACGAATGGCAAGACCACCTTGGTTCGCTTTCTGGCGAAACTATTCAATGAAACGAACCTATCCGCCGTGGCCACGGGAAACATAGGGTATTCGTTTTCGGACTTGGTGGCCGAAAGGCGGGATAGTTCGGTTACGGCTATGCTCGAACTAAGTTCATTTCAGACAGAGAATCTTAGGCTTTTACAGCCAGATGCGGTAATCTGGACAAACGTCGCCGAAGACCATCTCGATCGTCATAGCGACATGCCGTCTTACATACGGGCAAAAAGTCATTTGGTAGACAGGTTGGAGAGTGGTCCGTTTCTGGCCGGCGTTTCCGTAGTTGAGTCTGCTCACGAAATGGGAGTAACTTTATCTTGCCAACCAAAAACAATTTCAAGGGATGATGCAAATCGGATCTCCGTTCCCGTGGGTTCTCCATTTGCTACTTTTCCTCAACGAGAAAATCTTGCTCTCGCCCTGGCATTTGCAGGTTCGCAGGGAATAAGCGATGAGTCCGTGATTAAGGTGTTGGACGGATTTGTTGGCGAACCGCATCGGTTGGAGAAAGTTGCAACTGTGGGAAACGCGACCTTTTGGAACGATTCCAAAGCCACGAATTTTTCCGCCGCATTGGCGGCTTGCCGGCATTTTGCAGGTAAAGCTTTCTGGATAGGTGGGGGACGATCCAAGGGTGCCGATGAGGAGGCATTTGCATATCGGTTTCACAAACTTGTCGCCAGAGCTTACCTTGTTGGCGAGACGGGGCCTTCACTAGGGAAGCGGCTGTCCGCATTGGGATTGCCCACAAAGATTTTCGGGGAACTGGCTCAAGCTGTTAAGGCGGCTTTCGAAGACGTTCGCGAAGCTACTGACATTCTTTTCAGTCCGGGCTTTTCC
>JACNJI010000205.1 GCA_014382645.1 Verrucomicrobiota bacterium
AAAAATAGGAAAACCCTAGGAAAAATGGTGCGCTCGAAAGGACTCGAACCTTCACCTCGAGTCCTTGCTAAGAAATAGCACAAAATATAAGCAAGTAATCAATACCGAACACCATTGACTTCCTTGAATGGTGTAACTATTGTGTAACTCTTAATGGCGTCGTTACGCAGACATCCACGTTCTCCCTATTGGCAGGCAATCATAAATTTGCCAGATGGTCGTAGGACTAATCGTAGCACAGGAACTACCAACAAGAAGGAAGCACTACTGATCGCCCTTAAATTCGAGGAAGCTGCGAACATGGGGCAACAGGGTACGCTTGTTGAGAGGCGTGCGAGGAAAACAATCGCGGACATCTACGCCATATCCAACCAGGCTACCTTGGAAACCTCCTCAATTAAACAATACCTGCAGAGTTGGCTTAAGCGGAAGCAAATCGAGAATTGTGAGGCGACGGCGGAGCGATACTCGGCGATTCTGAGGCACTTCATCGCTTACTTAGGCCCCAAGGCCGAGCAGGACATTTCTCATTTGAACTCGAGGGAAATCTCTGCGGCGAGGGATCAGCTTGCCCAGAAACTCACGCCAAGCTCAGCCAACCTCATGGTTAAGACCCTCCGTACGGCCCTGAATCAAGCCCTCAGGGACGGTTTCGTTGACACCAATGAAGCCAGCCGGGTCACCCTAATAAAACGGCTTAAAAAGGCAAAGAGACGGCCTTTCACCAAACCTGAGATCAGGAAGCTCCTCAAGGTAGCAGACTTTGAGTGGCGAGGGATAATCCTGTGCGGCCTATACACCGGCCTACGGATCAGCGACATCGCCTTGCTTACTTGGGAGAACCTCGACCTAGTCAATGCAGTGTTGACTCTGGAATCCCGGAAAACCGAAAGGCGGATGGACATCCCCATTGCTCCACGCTTGAAGCAATACTTCGATGAACTCCCAGCTGGCGACGACCCCGCTGCACCCTTATTCCCATCAGTGTATGCCCGGCGTATCGCCAACAAAACCTCAGGCCCAACAAGCGCACAGTTCAGAAAGATCATGGTTAAAGCCGGTCTTGCCGAAGCCAGAACTCACAACACCACAGACAAAGGCCGTAGCTCTAAAAGAGAGACCAGTGAACTCAGCTTCCACTGCTTACGGCACACCGCCACCAGTATGCTCAAGAACGCCGGGGTCAGTGATGCCGTAGCCCGAGACATCATCGGACACGACAGCGAAGCCATCTCTCGCCAATACACCCACATCGACATGACCGCCAAACGCAAAGCCATCGAGTCACTACCGGACATCCTTTGAGTATGAAGAAACTCGTTAAGAAAGAAAAAGAAGCCGAAAACGGCTACTGGAAGTGGGATAAAAAGACATTAACCCGGGACGATTGGGATTTTCATTGGTTGGGAGAACAAAAAGATAAATGCAAAGCTGTACTCGTCTACGAATGCTCAAGAGAAATCATTCAACTAAGGGAGTTGGCGAACGATTTCAGGTTCAAGAAGGAAGAATGGCCATTTGAGAACCAATTACCCCTGGATTTTTTTCCTGACAAACCATCCAGACAAATTCCCAGTGGTATTTTGGACTTAATGAAAGGTTGGTCAAATTCGATACCTCATTTAAAAACAGTAGATTTGCAATTCATTGGCGAATTGCATGACAACGGTTTTCTAGAGAGTAGAACAACAAACTTTCAGACCTTTCAATTGACAAACACAAAAGAAATAGCTGCATTTGAAATCGATTGGAAACTTGGTGCAGGTCAAATTAAAAAGCAGTTTAATGAATGGGCGGATGTCGCATCTAAACGTTTTAAAAAAGTTAAACCTCAGAATACGGATGACCAAGATTTAGATGATTTCATAAGCAGAATGAGCTACGAGCCAGAGCAAGAGCCGCGCATACACTACGATACTCGCTTAAAAAAACTTGGTGCCTATCGCCTTCAGATGACTTCTGAATCTTGGGATGAAGCTGCGCGAAAAGCCTTCAAGGTGCTCGTTAAAGACTTGTATGAAAACCAAGCGGATTGGATTGAGGCAAAAAAATCCACTCCAGATACCGTTAGTCAGTATGCCGTTTGGCCTTGATCCTTTTTAGGCTCTAAGGGATTTCCTTACAGGGAAAGACAGATTTGTCCGCTACGGTCAAAGTTCGCGCATGCAGCAATATAAGCATGCGACAAAACAAGCAGTAAGTGAGTTACCGTCCGTTAGGCCAGTGTTCATTCGCTTGCCAAAGTCAGGCACAAGATGCCCGCACACAGGCCTTTCGCGGAGCAAGTTGAACCAGCTGGTTCTTCCGTGCAAAGAGAACGACTACAAGCCTCCTGTTGAATCCAAGTCTGTCCGCAGTAGAGGTACTATCCGTGGCGCGCGCATCATCGTCTTTGATTCGCTCATCAACTATCTCCGCCAACTCTAAGCCATGCCTAAATTCTATTGTCCATCACGGGTTATGGCATACGAACCGCCCGAGAATGTGAACTTAGTTGGGGAAAGCCACCTTCAAAGAGGTGGTACTGCGATTTTAGGTGGAGCGGCGGGAATCGGAAAAAGTTTCGCCGTAACAAATTTGGCTGTTGCTGGCGCGACGGGCGAAGAGTGGTTTGGACTAAAAGTGCACGAACAGTTCAAGACGCTAATGATTCAAGGCGAAAACTCATTAAGCCGATTGAAGGAAGAATTTGCACCTTATGATACTGCCTTGCTCGATGATTGGATCAGAGTGAGCGAGTCGTATATCAATTTCTCCTCATCGGGCTACATGGAATCTGTCAGGAAAGAGATTAAGTCCTTCGATCCCGACTGCATAATTTTAGACCCATGGAATCATATTATCACCGATGAAAAACTAGACAGCTACACAAAGGCAATCAAGCAGATCGAAACTTTGAGGAAGTTCGGCAGCAAAGAGCTACTGATTCTGATTGTTGCCCATACTCGAAAACCAAACTCGGACAATAAACCTTCAGGTCGTGATCTTCTGCATGAAATCTCTGGAAGCCACAAGCTAGGGAGTTACGCACGTGCTGTATTTGTTATGGAGTGTATGAATGATGACAATGAGAAAAGTTTAATCAGGTTCACTTGCTGCAAGAATAACAACGGAGCGCTAGGAGCACCGACGGTTTGGAACTTCGATAATGGCAGGTTCACCAAGGAGTCAGATGTTCCTGCAGTTGGATCATCGAAAAAAAGAAAAGGCATCACGAAGGAGCAGCTTAAGCAGGCATTGGCAACGCCGGTCAAAAAGAAAATTGCTGTTAAAAGCCTCGAAGTGACCAGTGGGCAATCAAATTCGAGTTGCTACAAGGTGTTTCAGGAAGACAGCCCGCTGTTCAAGTATTTGGTGAATGATAATGGATTATTGGGGTTCAAGGACTGCGATGGCCCTGACCAAACGGATTCCAATTCCAATTCTACGAAATCCCCAGGGGGGGGATAAGAATAATAATGATGAGTAGATATTATTATTATTCCTCCCCCCCTAGGTTTTTATTGGAATTGGAAAATAGAAAACGAGATAGAGTTGAAGAGAATTAATAAATTATGATGTTTAGCAAAGCACAGCAAGAGATCGTTGATCTAGCACTACAAGGCAAGCGGCTTAAGGAAGTTGTCATGCTTCTCGACAAGTCGGAGGACGAAATCCTCCTTGATACTCCGGCGGAGTGGTACACCGTACTCCAAGCAGGGAACGAAGAGATCAGGGACATACTCCCTATCCTGTCAGTTGCCTTTGGGGTACTCAAGGAGTTGTCACAGGAAGCCGAGCGGGAGTCAGTGAGGCGAGGGTCATTAAAGGCCCTCAGGGATCGTTGGGAGGATTTATCGAGGCTCCGCCGTGTCTGCACCTAGATGGACATACACTGAGGCCAACGCCTCCCGCTGGCGTCACGTCTTCGACGACCTCATCGGCGGCACAACGGCGCTTGAAGTACCCCTCGAGGGCAACGGCAAGAGCCTCTGCTCCCTGCGCATCCGCATCTCTG
>JACNJI010000549.1 GCA_014382645.1 Verrucomicrobiota bacterium
GGACCGGAACAATCCTACGGGTTACGGTATCCCTTTTCCGCCAAAAACCACGCGTTACAACCTCATCGGAATCGAGCTCAACGGATTCATGCGCGGACTCGGTTGGACCAAAGGCGCCGGTTTCGTCAAGGCGAGCTACGAGCTCCGCAAGCTTCGCGGATCGGACTACTACGCCAAGTTAGGAGCCGAGCAGGCGAAGAACTTTCTTGGCCACGCCTCGGTCGTGACCACAGAACAGTTTTATGCCAACCTAGGCCGCGATCGCGTAAAGGCGCTCGAGCCCGAACGCTTGCCGGACGCCATCGAAGAAACTTCACTGGACTCCAACCTCTTTGCCTTGGTATCTTAGGCTTGGCTTTCAGCTTATCCCGGGCCTCGCCCCAAAGGCCACGTGACTTGCCCGGCGAAGCGGACGCCGCCTTTTCATCATCGACCGGGTCTTCCACCATCCGCTAGCCGGCAAGCGCTGCTCCCTTCCGACACAGGTACGACAACCTTTTTCTATATCTACAGCCTCGCCTTCTCCGTCTCGAACGGCCATCACGAAAACGAATCTCCGGTTCCCTGCATCGCCACGGGATTCCTTTGAAGGCATGAGGATAAAGAAAGTCATGAGGCTGGATTGGAATGACGTCGGTTGGGAAGTTCGAGGGAACGCAGTTCAAGGGAATCGTGAATTCGACTTCATTCGGAGGTGAGCTTGACAGCGTTCCGGTTACTCGTAGGGTGAAAGGGATGAAACGCATACTTTCCATTCTTTGCGCCTTAATGCTTTTCTGCGGTTGCGGAAACAACCGAGACGATGCGGACGGCGACGACAACCAGTCCGAGGAATCCGGCAAGGCTACACCCGAGCAGACCGAGGAAAACGACGAAACCGACAAACCGCTAAGCGCCGTGCTCGTCGAGCAAGGATTGCCCGTGCTCCTCGAGTACGCCAAGTTGCTCCGGGAATTTGAACAGGGGAAGAACGACTCCCCGGGGTCCTTCCTCGACCTCGCCCTCGAAGCCGCCAACGTCGCCCGCAAGCTGGCCATCGACGTTCTGCCCGTGGAGGAAGGATGGCAGGAGAAAACGGGCGAAAGGTTTCACAAGTACATGAAAGAGGAATGCGAAATCATCGACCGCGATCGACGCCTGAACAAGATTCGAGGAGTCCTCGGAAAGATGAAGAAAGCCAACGGGCTCGACGACGACTTCTCCATATACCTCGTCAAGGACAAGGAAAACAACGCCTTCTCTTCCGTCGGCGGTCACCTCTACCTCACCACGGGCATGATGAAGTTTCTCCGCAACGACCACGAGCTAGCCTGGGTGATCGGCCACGAGATGGCCCACGTCACCTGCGGTCACTGCGACCGCAAGGCCAAGACCATACACGTTGCCGGAGGCTTCGGCGACATCGTCGAAACGGGAGCCTCGGTCGGGCTCATGCTCACCGCTCCGTTCGGGCAAGGAGACGAATACGAGGCCGACTCCAAGGGAAGGGAATACGCAAAGGAAGCCGGATACGACACCAAGGCCGGTCTCGAGGTGCTTCGACGATTCAAGAAGGACGAAGGCGAATACGACGACCTCGAAAAAATGTTCCGCTCGCACCCCTTCTCGGAAGAGCGGATTAGCCGACTCGAAAAGTAGCGCGGCGCACGGGCTAAAGCCTTAAAAAACGGCGCTCCGTTCGGTTCCATTCGCTCCCTGGGCAGGCTCCGCCTCTGCCCGGCGGCTCCCGGAGTCCTCACTCCGCCTACTTGCTGGCCGGTCGGAGACTGAGGCGGAAGCCCAGGTAGTAGTAGCCGTAGGCGGGCACGCGCCTGTTCCGAATCGCGGAACGGGCGTAGTCCGCCGTGATGATCCAGGAACCACCGCGTAAGACGCGGAGGGAGCCGTCCGCACGACCAACAGGATCACGCGCTGCGCCGGTTGGGTAATCGCCATACCAGTCCGAGCACCATTCCCATACATTCCCGTGCATGTCGTGAAAACCCCAGCCGTTCGCAGGATACTTCCCCACGGCCGTGGTCTCACCGGGACCACCGGAAATATTCGCCTGTCCGGAAGTCAGGCTGTCTCCAAAAGTATAAGCCGTCTTAGTTCCTGCTCGGCAGGCATACTCCCACTGAGCCTCGGTAGGTAGTTGGTAAGACATACCCGAAGGTAGGCGTCCCGCCTTGCGCTCCAGCTCAGTGAGCTTCTCACAAAAAGACGTTACCGCCGTGCAAGACACTCTCTCCACAGGACGGTCCCCTCCCTTGAAATGGCTCGGGTTGCTTCCCATCACCTTCTCCCATTGCGACTGCGTTACCTCGTGCTTGCCGAGGTAGAAACCTTTCGTCAAAGTCACAGTGTGCCGAGTCTCGTCACCGCCACGATCCTTCTCGGACGAAGGACTCCCCATCTCGAAAGTACCCGGCTTTATCCACAGCATCTCCATGGACAGATCGGCTATGACGAAAGCTTTGCCCTCAGCAGAACTATCAGTTTTAGTGACAGCTTTCGAGGTGGATTCATCATCAACGACGTCTTTCGTCGTTTCTTTTTCTCCGCCACACGCCATCAGCAGGGTAACAAACATGCCAGCAAGTAACTTTGTCATCCTGCCATCCCTACTCCCCGCTCCACCACCGTCAATGCATAAATGCATTCGCACCAATTGGTGAGATGGGGTTTATATTGATGATGAGGCTTGAGGATGTGATATCATCTTCGGGGCAGGCTATGACGCAGGGAGCGCTTCCACTTGATGCTTTTTCTCGGTACAAGTTGAGTTAAATTACCTCGTAGTTTTAGTAAACCCAGCCAGACAGGAAGAATAAAATGAAAAAGTCAAAGCCGACTCCACTGGACAAGCAAAGGGCGAAAAGGGCTGAAGTGAACGCTAAGATCAAGAAGCTTGGGTCGTATGGCGACGTTCCCATCTTTCGGGATAACTACGATACGGCGCTTGCAATGACTCTAGCTCAAGCCGTCCAACCGGATGACGAGGCAGACGGCGAGTGCGACGGGAGTACCGGCAAACCCGTACGCCGGCCAAAGGAATAGAATTTGCCCCCCCGCAACAGGCCACTTCTCCGGGCGTCAGCGTGATAGTGTTCCGGGCGGTCATGGATGTTGACTAGGCGGTTTTTCCGAACTCAACTGGGGTATGGCCGTAGGAGAATGCCCGGAATGCAATGGAGTGATTAGCGAACACGCTTTGATCTGTCCTCATTGCGGTCTTCCCAAGGAGAAGGCTGAAGAACTTCTCGAAGCGAAAGAGAGAGAAAGAGCCGAGCGGGAAGCTAAATGGAAAGAATACGATGCCGAAATGATGGCCGAAGCGAGGCGGTATTGCCGTGAGGGTGGAAGTGGGCTTGGTCTTCATCCACCTGACGATCCCGTACGCCGCACACTCCAACCTTACATTGATAGAATCGACGAAGAGTACGTGAAGTCGAGGGAGGGCTATTACGATGACGAAGGCAACTGGCATGCCCCCACCAATCAGGTTCGATCCAGACGGGAAAGGGAGGATGAGAAAAAAAGAAAAGAGGAGGCCGAGTGGGAGAGTTCGGGCCGGGCGGCAAAGAATTGACGCCGGGGGCATTTGAGAAACGGGCTAAAGGGCTTATGACACAAGGGCAGAAGTCTGCGGACTTGCTTCCTTCCCGCTTCCGTGCTACAAGTGGAGTCAAATTACCACGAAGTTTCAGCAAACCCAGCCAGACAGGAAGAATAAAATGAAAAAGTCAAAGCCAACTCCGCAAGACAAGCAAGACAAGCAAAGGGCTGAAGTGAACGCTATGATCAAGAAGCTTGGGGAGTATGGCGACGTTCCCATCTTTCGGGATAACTACGATACGATAATTACCTCTGTCCTGCCTCGGACATTGCCGGACCATGAAGGGGACGCAGAGGGCCAGCCCGAACCGGGGGGAAGAAAAGACTCGACTGCCAAATAGGCAGGACGCCGGTGCGACTCCGGCCTTCTCCACCATTGCCCAATCCAGCCGAGCG
>JACNJI010000551.1 GCA_014382645.1 Verrucomicrobiota bacterium
GCGGGGCGTAATTTTCGTCTCACCGACGTGGCGGGACGGGTTGTCCACGATCTCTTCGCCTGAACCCTCCTTTCGCAGCTTGCCCTCTCCGAAGGGTATGATTAAATCCTGACAGTATGAAGGCTATTATCTTGCACGCGCACGGTGGTCCTGAACTCTTTCGCATCGAGGACCGACCGAAACCCGAGATAAAACCAGGACATGTCTTGATTCGGGTCGCTGCATCCAGCGTAAATCCAGTCGACTTCAAGATCAGGCAAGGGTTGATTCCCATCGGTCCCGAACTACCCGGAATCCTCCACGGGGACATGTCGGGTACTGTCGAGGAGGTCGGTGAAGGAGTGGAAGGTTTTACGGAAGGAGACGAAGTGTACGGATGCATTGGCGGATTCAAGGATTTACCCGGAGTCTTGGCCGACTACGCCCTTGCCGATGCCCGCCTGTTGGCAAGGAAACCAACGAATCTCTCAATGATAGAGGCCGCCGCACTACCCTTGGTCACCATAACGGCTTGGAACGCCCTCATGGACAGAGCCCAGGTCTCAGAAGGGCAAAGAGTACTTGTTCATGCCGCCGCCGGTGGCGTGGGCCATATTGCGCTTCAAATCGCCAAGGCTGCTGGAGCCGAGGTGCACGTCACTGCATCGAGTGAGGAGAAGATCGCACTCGGCAGGGAACTTGGTGCCGACGTAGGCATCAACTACAAAGAGGCAACGGTCGAGGAATACGTCGCCGCCCACACAAATGGAGAAGGTTACGACGTCGTTTTCGACACCGTGGGAACCACTAGACTCGACGATTCCTTCCAAGCCGCCAAAATCGGCGGTACAGTTGTCTCCATCGCAGCTCGCTCCACCCATGACCTCACGCATGTACATGTGCGAGCCCTCACCCTGCACGTCGTCTTCATGCTACTACCCCTCGCCCGCAACATCGGACGCGAACACCATGGAGCAATCTTGCGACAAGCTACTCAATTGGTCGAAGCTGGTAAGCTACGACCTCATTTGCACACCGAGGTATTCCCTTTCGAACGAGTTGGCGATGCTCATGCCCTCCTGGAATCTGGCGGGACGTTTGGTAAAATCGTCCTTTCGAATAGTTAGATTCGGCTTTCAGCTTGCGACTGGCGTAAGTCGTCCTAAATTATCCAAATGGGATGAGGCAAATAATCCACATCGATCAAGATTGTTTCTATGCATCGGTCGAGATGCGGGACAATCCAAACTTAAAAGGAATCCCATTGGGTATCGCAGGACTGGGTCAAAGGAGTGTTCTTACGACATGCAATTACGAAGCAAGGGCATTTGGTTGCCATTCCGCCATGCCTACCTTCAAAGCAATTGAGAGATGCCCGAATCTTCGTTTGGTTGCACCTAATTTTAAAAAATATCAGGCGGTTGCTCACCAAATCAGAAAAATATTCAAAGAATACACGGAATTGGTCGAACCACTGTCGTTAGATGAAGCTTATCTCGATGTATCTGCTAACAAGATAATAGCCACTGAAATTGCACGAGAAATTCGGCAAAGAATACAAAAAGAGCTCGGATTACCTTCCTCCGCTGGAATCGGACCGAACAAGATGTTGGCAAAAATTGCAAGCGACTGGCATAAGCCAAACGGCCAGTTCGAGATTATCGAGGAGAAGGTAGCGAGCTTCATGCAAAAACTACCTGTTCGCAAACTCTGGGGAGTTGGCCCAAAGACAGAACAACAATTAATCAAACTGGGCATTCAGACCTGTGGCGATATGCAACCCATTTCCTTATCGGAATTAATCCGTAGGTTCGGAAAATTCGGTGCAGAGTTGCACAACTTGGCCCGAGGGAAAGACGAACGGTCTGTACAACCACATCGCGAACGAAAGTCCATAAGTGTGGAGCGAACTTTTGGTGACTTCATAACAGGTCTTGAGACTGCCTCGGAGAAGGTAAAGCTTCTCTATGAAGAGTTATATTCTGAAATTTTATATAAGGATAAATATAATTTCACATCAGGGATATTCGTGAAGATTAAATTTAGTGACTTCTCAGTTACTACTGTCAGTAAGACCGGCCCTTCTCCATCCTTTGAAAGCTTTTTCGGCCTGTTAGAGAAAGGGATACAGAGAAACTCTAATCCAATCCGCCTACTTGGTCTAGGCGTCCGCCTACACTCGATTATTAATAAAATCAGTCAGCTTGAATTCATCGATTTTCTTGATCCGATTAACCTAGATCATCCTTAGATTCACCCCAAGTTTCAGAATGTTTTATTTTTGGTATATCCGTAGTTATCCGTCCTGTATTTTTTCTGCTTAGAAATCTACCTTTTTGCCGAATTTATTTAAATTACTTCTCACTGTTATCAGATCCTTTCGCATGAATCTCTCTTGTTCTGAATACAAAAAAACGACGGGTTATGTCTTTTTTGTTTTGTGTTACTTGTTTTTTAGCAATTGTGCCCCGTTACCGGAAAACGCTCCCTCCAGTCGTCTGAAAGCTGCGAATAGAGCCCTAGAGGTTGGGAAGATTGATAAGGAAACTTATTTCCGTGTTGTTATTGCTGCCGAACTTGAACAAGGCCGCAAAAACTTCGAGGAGAGGTACTTCTTGATGGCTCGGTCTCGGGAAAGCGAACTCCTGCTAGACCCACCTGCTCATACAAACTTGTACAAACGCCTAGAGGATGCGTGCAAAACGGAAGAAATCTCGGAAGACGCCTTTAAGGAGTTATGGGGGTACGTCCGTATCCTTCAATCAGAATGGAACAGTAGACGCACAAAGGTTTCCAAAGAGCGTTTTCGCTGGGGTTATCCGGGTTAAGGGAGTCCATTCCTCCTCTGACTCTAGCTATGACACGAACTGGTCTTGCCTGTTCAAGACATTTCAGTGATATTTATAACTTCGTTCTTTAAACAGTCTTTACACGCCTTCAACCGCATCCATAGACAATCCGTTAAACCGGATTACCAACCGAGCGCGAGAGCAGCTACGGTGGTCCATGGTCCAATATACCGGGATGCGCGGTTTCCGGCGTAACCGAAAATAGCGCTCTCCTCGCCCGTTAACATGTTCAGGAGCCGCCCGAAAGGGTCGGCTTTTTTTGTGGGCGAGAAAAGTGCGTAACCAACAGGAGATACGCGCAATGTACAATACACAGAACAGACTACAGTCACACGAAGAATTGGCTGTCCGCATAGACGATACAAATAGGAACCACCATATCTGGAACAATAATGGGACTTGGTGGGTTCACTACACGATATATCCAACGCCGGTGACGGCAGAACGCCGCCGCCGTTCTCTTCGTACGAATGACACGGCGACCGCTCGATTTCGTCGTGATGCTTTGTTTTTGGAACTATCCTTGCAGGCAGAATCCAGGGCGGCTTGATGTTACGGAAAATGTAGCATGAGCCACTTGAGCCTTGCCGACTAGAGCGAGAATGTCAAATTTGAGGTGCATGAACTTCTCATGCCAACGAATCCCTTTTCTCCTCACCGTCTTGTCTCTTTCCTCCATGCTCGATCCCATATTGATCGAGGCCCAACCAAAAGGGTACAACTATGAAGAGGCGAAGGTACCCAAATTTAATTTGCCAGACCCTTTAATTTGCCTGGACGGCACAAAAGTCAAGGATGCCGAAATTTGGCAAAACAAGCGGCGACCTGAAATTCTTCGATTGTTCGAGGACGAGGTGTATGGGCGTGCTCCCGGCAAGCCACAGGCAATGCGTTTCGAGGTGGTCGAGAAGGGTGAGGACGCCTTGGGCGGCAAAGCTGTGCGCAGGCAAGTCGTCATCCATTTAGGCAAAGGCGAGAAGGCCCTCGCTGTAAACTTGCTGTTGTTCTTGCCAAAAAAGGCAAAAGGCTCCGTTCCGGGTTTTCTAACACTCAATTTTCGGGGAAATCACACAACGAACAGTGACCCTGCCATTCGCATTACAAAATCTTGGGTACCCAATGACCACGGAACAAAAAACCAC
>JACNJI010000110.1 GCA_014382645.1 Verrucomicrobiota bacterium
GGATCCCGCCCCCCCGAGGCGAGGTCCTTTTTAGTGCCTTAATCTTGGGCTGTGGTCGCCGTCTTGCCTTGAGAGAAGCAACTCCGGCATAGTGATACGTATCTTTCGTTCCCGCCGATCTCCACCTGCTCGCCGAGGCTTACCTTTTGCCCGCTCTCGTCTATTCGGGCGTTCATTGTCGCCTTTTTACCGCAATGACAGACTGTCTTGATTTCCTTTATATCGTCGGCCCAAGCAAGCAGGTATTGGCTACCTTCGAATAGTTCTCCTTGGAAATCGGTCCTCAGCCCGTACGCCAGTACCGGTACTTTTAAAATGTCGGCCACGCGACCCAGTTGACTCACCTGTTCCTTCGCCAGGAACTGGGCTTCGTCGAAAAGGGCGCAGTCCAAGGATTCGAAGGCATGCGACTCCTCGATAATGGCGAACAGGTCGTCCTCCTCGCTGAAATGTTGAGATTGCGCCTGTATCCCGATGCGGGATGCAATCACCTTGTCGCCGTATCGATCGTCCGCCTTGGCGGTGAAAAGGAGGGTGCGCATGCCGCGTTCCAAATAATTGTGGTTGGCTTGCAGCAGGGCCGTGGATTTCCCCGCATTCATCGAGGAGTAGTGAAAATAAAGTTTAGCCATTTTCGGAAAGTAAGGATTCAGTTCCTTCAAGACAGGCTGGAAGGGAGACTCCGGTCAAGTGAGAACCGCTTAGGATCAAACCCGGATTCGCGTCTTGCAGGCGTTTGGCGGCGACGAGGCGATCGTCTTTGCCCGAGTCGGGTAGGGGAATGGCCTTGGGCCAGCGAACCAAGTTGCGAAAGGTGGGTTTTCCCCGCACTTGAAGCAGTCCTTGAAGCTCTTCCAGCACGAGTTCGTACAACTCCTCGTCACTTTTCTCAGTCAGATCCGGTTGGCGTTCCCCACCCACGAATGTGGTGAGCAGAACATGTCCCTCGGGCGCTCGCTCAGAAAACAAGGTCGAGGAGAAGAGGGTCCCGAGAATTCGCAGGTTTTCTTTTTCAGGAACGAGAAAGCCAAACCCGTCCAAGGGGTGTCCGACGTCCTCCCGGGGAAACCCCAACTGTACGACCGCGATGGGGTAGTGGTGTGCGGCAGCCAATGTTTTCAACGAGTCGCTCTCCGCCAACCCCTCCCACTCGATCGATTTCAGTGCGTGGGCCGGCACAGAGCACACTATGCGATTTGCCCGTTCCTCCTTTCGTTCACCTGCTTCCTCGAAGGCCACTCTCCAAGTGTCGCCATCTCGTGAGATTTTCCGCACGGGTGCATTCAGTCTTAAGTCGTTTCCCAATTCTTCGGCTAGACGGTTTGGTAGCTCTGCAAGACCTTTCTTGAAGGAAACTAGTCGCGTCTTCGGCAAGCCCTCCATCTTCCTTCGTTTAGCCGCCTTGATCCCGCCGAGCATGAGTGAGCGGTGCTTACCCTCTAATTCGTAGATGGCTGGAAACGCATGGCGAAGCACGAGGGTTTCCGGACGCGCGGCATATACTCCTGCGATAAAAGGATTGGCCGCATAGTCCCTTACTTCTCTACCCAAGCGTCTCATGAAAAAATCGGCGACGCTCTCGTTTTTACGGGCACTGCCCCTTGGCAAGAGCGGTTCCAGCAAGAGCCTAAGCTTGCCGAGGGTTGAAAATAGAGGACTGGTGAGAAATGAGCTTGCTGAGGTTGGGACTGCCACAGGTTGTCCTCCACGAACGATAAAACGCTTATTCGCCTCGGGATTCGCCTCGATCGCATCCTCTAACAATCCTATCTGCTCCAGATAATCGGGGGCATGACCCGCTCGCAAAGCCAAGGTGTTTGGACCATGTTCAATCAGGTATCCATCCCGCTGTTCCGAGCGAATCACCCCTCCGGGATAGCCTCCCGACTCCAATACGAGCACTCCTCCTCCTTCATCTCTGCAGGTCCGAGCAGCCACTAACCCACAAAGCCCCGCACCCACTATAATCGTTCGTCCCATGACGCTAAAAGCAATAGACTCTCTTCAAAAGAGGAAAGATAAAAGGCTTTTTAGTGAGTTGTTATTCGTTTTCAAACAAGCTAGATAGAATATGTTAAATATGGAAAATGTTTTGAAAAATCTTCGGATTGTCACCAATCCAACCCAGATTGCTGTTGGGGAGTTGCCCATGGCGATTCAAGCACTGGACAAGGTTTTGGCCGAGCGGGGAAATGAATTGCCCGGGCGATTGAGGCATTTTCTTGAAAACCGAAGTTATCAAAAGGCTTTGGTCTTTTTGGAGGGTGGAGAACCCGAGAAGGGGACTTGCGGCAAGTGATTCGACGCTCTGCCGTTTTTTGCGATCGATTTTGATTTACTTGGTAATCCTCTTTGGAACTTTTGGGTGAGTGGCGATAAAGCTAAAGACGGGAAAATCTCGATCGGTACCGGAGGCACTGACTTCGGAAGCAATCCTTTCAATAGTTTGAGTTCGGGCGGTTTGCGAAAAGTAGTGATCTCTACAGATACCTCGCCAAAAGTTTCCAAACCCTTGCGGAAATCATCTGGTCACCGTTTGGACGTAAGACGGGAAAAGTCGGGTCGAGGCGGTAAAACCGTTACGACGGTGAAGGGGTTTCCGCCCGGTGTTTCTTGGGGTGAGCGCAAGGAGATGCTGCGAGACCTCAAAAGACGACTGGGCACCGGCGGAGTGTTTGCCGACGGGCAGTGGGAAATCCAAGGTGACAAACGAGACGAGGTCGTCGTTTGGTTGGAGGGGAAGGGGTATCAGCCAATTCTGACTGGCGGTTGATATTCAGGAAGCGGTTTGCTTCTCGCCTTTGTGTGCCACATCTTCGTGTGCTACATCTTCGTGTGCCACATCTTCGTGGTGTACGACATCTTCGCCTTCCTCGGTTTTCTCCTGAGAGCCTTCTGCCGACTTGGTCGCCTTGAAATCATGATCCTCGATGGGTTCTTGGCTCATGACTTCATTAATGTCTTGTTCCCACTCGGTCTTCGCTTTGCGGAATTCCTTTACGCCTTTGCCCAGAGAACGAAACAACTCCGGTACCTTCTTGGCTCCGAAGAGCAGAAGTACGATGAGGAATATGAGGATGATTTCCCCGCCGCCAAAGTTACCAATGAAGGCGAGTGCGGGATCAAATGAGACTTTCATAGATTGATTAAACTATTTGGATATTCCTCTTGAAGCAAACTTTTTGTCGGTAGTGAGTTACGGAAAGTTTCTGAGGGTTGAATTACAATCCGAGTTGGCGAAGTGCTTCGGGCTTGGGTTTGTTGACTGAACTTTGGTCGGCCTCGAAGAAGCCATGCAACTTACGAATGCGGGTGGGGTGGCGCATCTTGCGAAGGGCCTTGGCCTCGATCTGGCGGATGCGTTCGCGTGTGACCTTGAATTGCTTTCCCACTTCTTCGAGGGTTCGACTGTATCCGTCCTTTAGCCCAAAACGGAGGGAAAGTACATTGCGTTCGCGTTCGGTCAGGGAGTCTAACACATCTATGATTTTTTCGCGCAGCAATGAGTATGCAGTCATGTCGTAAGGGTTTTCCGCACCCTTGTCTTCAATGAAGTCTCCGAAGTTGGTGTCGTCGCTGTCTCCGACGGGACTTTGCAGTGAGATTGGTTGCTGGGCCATCTTCATTATGCTTTGCACTTTTTCGACGGGTAGTCCCATTTCCTCTGCCACTTCGTCCGAAGTAGGTTCGTGCCCCAATTCCTGCAGGAGTTGCTTCTGTATCTGCATGACCTTGTTCAGGGTCTCGATCATGTGAACGGGGATGCGAATCGTCCGAGCTTGGTCGGCTATGGAGCGAGTTATTGCTTGGCGTATCCACCATGTGGCATAGGTGGAGAACTTATAGCCTCGACGGTATTCAAATTTTTCGACGGCTTTCATCAAGCCCATGTTTCCCTCTTGAATAAGGTCTAGAAAGGAGAGACCGCGATTCGTGTACTTTTTGGCGATGGAAATGACAAGG
>JACNJI010000553.1 GCA_014382645.1 Verrucomicrobiota bacterium
GATGACATCGCGCAGTGTGCCATGGGCTGGATCGCGGGACTTTTCGCCCATACGGGTTCGTTCGTAAGCCAACCCCTTACGCAGGGTGACCTCAACCGTCTGCTGGTCGAGGGGGTGATCGGAGGAGTCGGAGGCATGCTCGTTTTCCTTCCGCAAATCTGCATTCTATTCTTCTCCCTAACCTTGCTCGAGGATACGGGTTACTTGGCTCGCGCCGCATTCGTCATGGACCGTTTGATGCGAAGGGTCGGTCTGCCCGGAAAGGCCTTCGTACCCATGCTTTCCGCTCACGCCTGCGCAATCCCCGGCATCATGGCAACGAGAGGAATCGAAGACAAACGAGACCGACTCGTAACGATCCTCGTCCTGCCCTTGCTCACCTGTTCGGCCAGAATCCCTGTCTACGCAATGGTCTGCGCCTTGCTCTTCCCGAGTGAACCGATGATGGCGGCTCTCACCTTTACGGGTGCCTACGCCCTCGGCGGAATCGTAGCTTTAGTCATGGCTTTCGTTCTTCGCCGCACCATTCTTCCCGGCGAAACTCGACCACTGGTATTGGAATTACCGAGGTACAAGATGCCTTCGATTCGCAACGCGTTCCTCATGGCATTTGATAGAGCAGGCATCTTCGTCCGCCGAGCGGGTACCGTGATTATGTTGATCTCGATATTGTTATGGGCTGCCTCGACCTACCCGAAAAGTGATCCCACCGCGTCGGTCTCTCAAATGTTCGAAAAAGCAGAGCGGACAAATGACGAAGCGATGGCAAAAGAAGCATCTCGCTTGCAAGCACAACACGCTTTCGCCAACTCATTTGCCGGGCGCTTGGGTCAAGCCATCGAACCAGTCATCGCGCCTCTTGGTTTCGATTGGCAGATTGGGGTAGGAGTAATCAGCTCGTTCGCAGCTCGCGAAGTAATCGTATCCACCCTTTCCATCGTGTATGGTGTGGGCAGTGATGCCGGAGAAGAAGATCCAGATTCTCTGTACGATGCATTGCGGGCCTCAAAGCGCTCAGACGGATCACCTGTTTTCACTACCGCGACATGTTTGAGCCTATTGGTGTTTTACGTACTGGCCATGCAATGCCTTCCGACCCAAGTGGTGACACGAAGGGAAACCGGCAGTTGGAAATGGGCTGCACTGCAATTCGGATACATGACGATTCTGGCTTACTTCGCCGCATTCGCAACTTATCAGGGATTGTTGCTGTTCAGTTGAGCTCGTAAAAAACAACATGATGATCAAGCCAAGAAACCTTTGCCTTATTGTCCCACTTATCACATGCGGATTTGCAGAGTCTCTTCTCGGCGACAACTCCCCCACTCTTCCCAAACCCAGTCAAGTGGACAAGCCAGAGATGATTCGCTTCATCAAGCCCGATCCCACGGCGCTTCCCGGCATTGTAGTAGACGACGTCGAAGCCAAACTGGTCGGGCAGTGGAAGCATTCCGTGCACACCCCGCCCTTCGTGGGCAAGAGCTACCTCCACGACATGAAGGAGGGAAAGGGAAAGAAGTCCGCCACCTTCACCCCCGACCTCCCCAAGGCGGGTCTCTACGAGGTCCGCATGTCTCACAACTCCAACATCCGACGTGCAAACGGCGTGCCCGTCACCATACGACATGCCGACGGCAAAACCGTAGTGCAGGTGAACGAAGGCGAGCACGCCCCCATCCAAAAGCTCTTCCGCTCGTTGGGCACCTTCCGATTTGATAAAGGAAAGAAAGGTTCCGTCACCATCGGAACCGGCGGCACCGAGGGTAAGTACGTGATAGTGGACTCCGTGCAGTTTCTCCCCGAAAGCACAAAAAAAGCAAAAAAGTAATTGATTCGATTCCCTGCAAGCAGTTACGACTGTAATCGTTTACCAAACAGACAGGAACTATGAAAAACTTACTCTTCGCTATCTTGCCGATGTTGATGATCAACCTTGCCTTCTCATCGACGAAAACAGCAACAATCACCGCACACTGTTACTCGTTCCAGTTGACTCCGCTAGATTGGAAAGATGGAGATGTAACCTATTTCACCACCTATGATGGAACCTCTGGCTATCCTTACAATACGGATGGAAAAGTTAGCGGAGAAGTCAAACCTTCTTCCATTGGTTCAACAACTTACAAAGTGGACTATATTGGAACCGATGCCTATGGTGTTCGAGCCTATGGAACCTTATCAATGGGCATGCCTTCCCACGATTCGAATTCAAACGGGGTTCTTGATTTCTTGGAGAAAGAAAAAAGCGTCAATGCTAACGTAACAATAACAGAAATAGTCCATTGGGACAAAAACGGTGATTATTCAGCTCCAATCCTTACCGCTAGGTTTTCTCGAAACGCTAATTCAAACTTTGGGACATACCTTCTTACTTACTCCAACGGTACAGATGTAACTTCCTACAACTTCACAGGGACATGGTACATAAGTTCTTGGTCAGGCGAAGTTCAGTACAACGATGAAAGCAATCTCTCATTAAGTGCCACCTCCCCAACATCAGAAGGAGTGACTGTGAAAGTAACTGGATCTGGTCAATATGAATTCGACAGTGAAACTTTATCATTGGGAGGAATGACATTAACGGATGGAGCGGACACCATATATTCAAAAATTGCAGACTTAAGCCGAAATGGAAACACTTACTCAGGTCAACTAAGCCTGAAGGACGGCGAAGTGGACACCTCTTGGGTAGATTTCGCAAACTGGAAGGTCTTCATAACGGATACCAACGACTATGATTCCGACGGAATCCCCGATTTGACCGATCCCGAACCAACTTCTTCGGGAAACAACGAAACAAAGTCGTCGTCTTATGTTCCGCCAGGAGGTTGGTATTGGTTTGGAGCCTATCCATGGGCTTACTCCTATTTAGAAAACGGGTGGTTGTATTGTCGCCCAGCTAGCAACGGTTTGTATATGTACAGCGTCCAAAACAAGACTTGGTCACTCTATCCGCACCAAAACTAACAATTCATAGGCTTAATGAGAAGTAAGGGTACGCTTTCAAGTTTGTACCCAGAGAAAGAAAAGCAGCAGACAACTATTTCCGTTCAAATGGGCGACCTTGACGTAACGCTCCTTGAACCGGAAGGGCAACAAGTACACGACGGACGGACTTTCCCCCTCGCCTATCGCTGTGACTCCGACGAGGCGAGCATGGGAGAAGCTACGTCATGGATGGCCTAAAAATGCATCCAGGCTTTCCTCGCAAGCAACCCAGCATGGAGCTGTTTTTCTCCGTGGATTCCCTTTGGCTTCGGCAGAAGATTTCGATACTGCAGTGCAGGCTTTCGACTTGCCCGGATTTTCCTACGACGACTCCCTCTCGAACGCCTATCGCATCAACTATACTCCGCGGGTGTTCTCAGCCAACGAAGCACCTCCGGAGGAAACCATTTCACTGCACCATGAAATGGCCCAGACGCCGATCTATCCGAGCAAGCTTTTCTTTTTCTGTCAGGTAGTGCCCGAAACCGGCGGAAAGACCCCCATCTGTCGGTCCGACGTACTGTGGGAACGACTGGTCGAAAAACGTGCTGCCTTCGCTAGTGACTGCAAGGAAAAGGGTCTGCTGTATTCCAATGTCATGCCCACGGAAACCGACAAGGCGTCCAGCATGGGACGCAGTTGGCAAAGTACTTTCAGTGCCGACACCCGGGAAGACGCCGAGACCCGCATGGCGACGTTGGACTATGTTTGGGAATGGTTGCCTAACGGCGACCTTCGCTCCACTACTCCCGTCCTGCCAGCCGTGCGAGAACTGGATAAGGGAAGGTACAGTTTTTTCAACCAGTTAATCGTCGCTTTCTCGGGATGGAAGGACGCCCGAAACGATCCCGCCAAGGCAATCACCTTTGGCGACGGTTCATCGCTGGACACTAGCGATGTGGAAACGGCCAGCGCCAAAACCCCATTGAATCCGCGGCGAGAGCGATACCACTCCTATTCGGTCCTAA
>JACNJI010000115.1 GCA_014382645.1 Verrucomicrobiota bacterium
CCATGGGTTGCCTACCCCGATGCGGGCGAAGATGCGGAGATCGCGAGTGCGCGGGTTGTACTGATAGACGCCCCCATTGTAGTTGCGGACGACCCCGTAGAGGGTCTCCACTTGGGAGTGCAAGAAGATGCCTTCCTGAAAATAGATCCAGCCGCCGGGACCACGTCGCCAAGCGCTTATGCTGTGGTGCGAGTCCTCGATGCCAAAACCGGTCAAGGGCAGCTCCTTGACGTCGGCGACGTCGTCGCCGTCGGTATCCTTGAGGAAGAACACGTCCGGAGTTTGAGCGACGTAGCATCCGCCGTTGGCCAGTTCGATACCCGTGGGCATGTAAAGACCGTCGGCGAAAACGGTGGACTTGTCGGCCTTGCCGTCGCCGTCGGTATCTTCGAGTATGATGATCTTGTCGTCGGCCACCTCGCCCGGCTTCAACTGCGGATAGGCCCAGGAACAGGCCACCCAAAGGCGTCCACGGGCATCCCAGGTCATGTGTATCGGATTCGCCAGCATGGGCTCCTGGGCGAAGAGGTTCACCTCATAACCCGGAAGCAACTTGAAGTTGGCCTTCTCCACCTCGGGGTCATGGTTGTCCATGAGGGCGAGGTCTGCGTTGGCGAGGTTGCGCTTGCTGATGCCGTCGGGGTTGCTTTGCCCGAATGCGGCGGTAACCCCGACCAGAAAATAAGCGAGGAGAATGAAGCTGTGTTTCATGAAAGTCATTGGGGTTGGATGCGCCATTCGCGGGTCTTCAGTTCGATGCCGGCCTGAAGGGCCAGGTCACGTTGCTCAGCCAATTTGCCGAAGGCGATGACTTCCTCGGGAAGAGATTTACCGCTGGCTGAACTTCTGCGCTCGCCCACAATGTGCACTTGGTTGAGGGCCTTCCATGAATAGGTAAACTGCTGGTTCTTGTCGTTGACCTGTTGGCGGTAGGCCTCGGCGGACTTGTGAGCGGGCGAAGCATCGACGGCAATGCCCTCGGCCCATTGTTGGTGGCTTCCCTCGGCGACGGGTTCTCCGTCTACGGTGAGCAAATATTGACCGGGGGCGAGATTGGACACGACCAAGGTGTCGCGAGTCGGGGCAAGGTTGTCGTGGATCCCGCCCTCGACCGGTGGAGAGAGACCGGGCGGCGAAATTTCCTGCACGGTGAAACGGAGTCCCCTGCCCTGTTGCTTGACCGCCGAGAGCTTGGCTCCGCGGGCAGTTGCCTTGCGCGACTTGGCGTCCACAGTGAGCCACCAGGCAGGCTGACCGGGCATGAGCTTGTCGGCCACCATGCGACCGGTCGCCCAGTAACCGTAGGCATTCAAGTGGATGCCCTGCTCGGTCAGCTTTGGGGAGGCCTTGTCGTCCATGAGGTAGAGCGTGGGGGCGTAGAGATCGACGAAGGGGATCTTCTCGGCGTTCGCGACTTCGTACATGGCCTGGACGTAGGCGGCGAGGTCTTGGTTGCGCTTCTTGCGGTTAGGTGAAAGCTCACCGTGGTCCTCGTGGGCAATGGGTGACACGAGGACGATGCGTACGGGAGAGTCTCCGTTGTACTTCTTTCCTTTGTGAGCGGCGATGAAGCGCTTGACGTGGCTACGGAAATCGCTCAGCCCCGCCTTCCCGGCAAAGGACTCGCCCATACCGAAGCATATTACGATGACGTCCGTCTTGTGGGACTCGAGCGTGGATGCCTCGCTAGGGAAATTGGTAGGCCGATCGCGAAGGTGGATGAGGTCCCCGCCCCACCCTAGGTTGCGAACCGAAACCGGCTTGTCCACGGAACGCTGAAGAAGAAGCGTTTCCAAGTAGCCGTGGATGCGCAACTGGTCGGCGTAGGTATTGCCGACGATGGCTACGCGGTCACCCGGACGGACCGGCGACTCGGCGGAGGCGGAGGTTACCCAGAAGAGAGTCAGAATCAACAGGAGCAGTTGTCGTAAAGAGGGCATGGAGAGGAAACTGTATGAAATAATGGGAGAACAGGAAGTCGGAAAGCAGATTATGTTAAAGAGTTGCGGCGTAGCCTTGACCAAAGGATCTCGAAAGCTAGATTCTCCCAATGAAAACAAAATTATTCACCATCGCCTTGGGCGGTTTGTTGATCGGAGCGATGCCCCTGCCTTTCGTTTCGGAAGCAGAAGGAGCTAAGAAAAAGAATAAGGGGAAAGAGCCCCCCGATGGCGACACGCTCTTCGATTTTTCGGAGAAAAAACCAGGCGAGAGGTGGATCACGGTGAACGACAATGTTATGGGGGGGCGCTCAAAAGGAGGCTTTTCGTTCAAGAAAGATAAATTGGTTTTCTCGGGCTCGACCAACACCGATGGCGGGGGCTTCTCATCGATCCGGACCAAACCCATGGACTTCGAACTGGAAGACAAGGACGGGTTCATCATAAGGTTCAAGGGAGACGGACGCACATTCAAGTGCGGCGTGCGTATGGAACGGAGCTCAGCCTCCTACCGGATGGACCTCGAAACCGACAAAGACGCCAAGGGCTGGCAGGTTGCGAAAATCCCCTTTTCCTCGATGTCGGCGAGTTGGCGCGGCATGCGGCTGCCAAAGGATCGCTATCCGCTGAAGAAGGAAAAGATCCGCAGCGTGACCTTGATGATCTACGATAAGAAGGATGGGCCATTCGAACTGCAGGTTGACTGGATTAAGGCCTATTCTGAAGAAAAGTGATTCCTTGCCGGCATCCGACGGACTTTATTTTTTCTTTTTGTCGGCCCGCTCGATCTTCCAGGTGGTGATATGTGCATCCGCCCCGGGCAGAGGTCTTTCGACTGCCCAGTGACAGGCATTGACTAGCATGCGATTGAATGACTCTTCCGCGAAGTCGCCCGGATGACCGAGGGATGTGCCGAACACCTTTCCGCCCCACTCGTTGTTCCAAGCCCAAGCCACTTCTGCCGTCTCAAATTCCTTCACTCGAATTTCGCCGAAACTCTTTTTCAGCAATCGAGCGCGCCCCTTGCCACTAACTGACGCGAGTGGAAGGCACCCTTTTTCCAAGCGTGCCAGATACAAGGTTCCCGGAGAAACCCATTCGGACTTTTTCACATTGGTCATGATCGGGTGCCCAGCGTACTTGAGATTCACCTTGATGTCCGTAGTGCCGGCCTGATGCACAATATAGGGCGTGCCGAGCGCACGACGACCGAAACCATCGTTCCACTCGTAGCGTGGATGATCCTTGGAATACTTGAAAGAATGGTTAGCCGTGCGCAAGCCGATGACCGGCTTTCCCGACTTAAGGTAGTCCTCGATTGGCTTCCACTCCTTGTCGGGAAGCTTCAGGAAACGCATGAAGAAAATCGCTAAATCAGCATCCGCCAGCACATCGATCCCCGGAAGAACATTCTCGGTTTTTTTCTCGGGATTGCCCTCCCCCATTACCACCGTAGTTCGGAAACCGAAGCGTTCCAGTTCCTTCGCGAAGACAGGCAAACTAAGTTCGGGAGAGTAATGGAGAGTTCCGACCACTAATACCGCATGCGGCTTATCGGTTTCCTTAGCCGAGTTAGCAACTGGACATAGAAACAGCAGGGAAATACCCGAAAAAACGAATCTAATGAAACCATGCATAAAAGACAAACTTAGCCCGATTTTTTCTACCGACAAGAGAAGACAAGGCCGAATGTGCCAACATATACTAGGGTAATCTGAGAGTAGAAGGCTTCAACGTCTGCGAATCCTGAGCGAAAGCACCCTTTGCGGGAACTCCTAAAAGAAATAAGGCGACTACGGTTCGATTCATTGCAGATGTACTAAAAATAAGGCGAAATAGGGTTTAAATTAGTTAGCTAGAATCGCTTGAGGCGGGACTCGGATTCGGGGCGCTTCTTTCCGTCCTTGCAGTAGGGCTTTTAGGCCTCCACCTCCGTCCCGAAAATGCGTGGGGGGTGAGGGTTCACTTTGTTGCTCGGGCAATTCTTTCCCGCCCCACTCGCC
>JACNJI010000451.1 GCA_014382645.1 Verrucomicrobiota bacterium
CCCTAGCCAGGGTTTCCAAGCTTGCACGGGGCGGTTTTCTTCCGCCTCCGGGCCTAGTTTCACCACGGTCAACAAGTGGGCCAAATTCCGTTCGATCGTCACAAGGGTGGGGACCGCTTCCGTTTTGCCCGTGGTGATTTCCTTGGTTAGGCGGATCAAGTCGGCCATGCTTGTCACCGGTTTGTCGCCGAGTTTCGTGATTACGTCTCTGGGGAGAAGGGCAGGCTTGGCGTTGTTTGCGGGGCCACCTTGCCTCACGGAGTGCACTTGAGCCCCGCTCTTGTCTGCTCGTCTAGCTTCCAACGAGGAAAGCAAGGTGAAGTCGCGCACGGTGATCCCCCAGCTCTTCAGCTCTCGTTCTTTGGCGTGGGCGGGTTCGCGAGCCTCGGTCAGGAGAGTCCACTTTTTCGGCTTGCCGTCCCGACGTCCCTTGAGGGCCACCTTTTTGCCAACTGTATTGGATAGGGCGATCTGGTTGAACAACGGAAGGTCCTCGGGAATGCGGGCTTGCACGGCCTTTCCGCCAAAGTGGGTCAGCACATCTCCCGGCATCATGCCGGCCTTCTCCGCGGGAGAGTCGGCGATGATACCCGCGATGAGCACGCCTTTTTCGTCGGGGCTAAGCACCGGTTGCACTTCCAGTCCCGTCCAGCTTCTGGCCACGGTTCCGGTCTTGATGAGTTCGTCGGATACGTCCCTTGCCAGATTGGCGGGAATCGCCCCTCCGAGGCTGCCGATGCCTACCTCGTTAATACCTACGATCTCTCCCTTTTTATTCACCAACGGGCCACCGCTGTTACCCGGGAAGATCACCGCATCGTGTCCCAGCCAGCGCACCAGTTGGCCTACGTTCTCGCCATCCAGCCGAAAGCTTCCTCGTTGCGGCGATATCATGGCGACGTTCGATATGATTCCCCTCGTCACAGACTGGGAAAGGCCCGCCGGGCTTCCCATGGCAAAGCACACGTCGCCCACCTGCACCTTGTCCGAATCCCCGAACTTGGCGACGGCCAAGGGCTTGGCGCCCTTGGGGCGTTCACCTATGCGAAGGCGAATCACGGCGAGGTCGGTCATCGCGTCGGCACCTATCAAGTCGGCCGCTATCTCCTCGCCGTCGTGCAGGCGACAGGTTATGCGGGTCGCCTTGCCGGCCACGTGGTGGTTCGTCACGACGTGCCCCTTGTCCGATACGATTACGCCGCTGCCCGTGGCCCGGGACTTCAGCATGCGTCCGGATGAACCCTGCTCCGACACCACCTCGATACGCACGATGGCGGGAAAGGTGCCCTCCACCGCTTCGCGAATCAACGGGTCATCGGCTAGGTTGTCGGTATTCTTGTCATCCTGTGCGTATACCGCAGTCGCCATTAACGAAAAAAAGAGAAAAGTGATGGAGGTTCGCATGAGTGTTGTAAGCGTCGTCGATTGCGCCTTTCGTTTGACTTCCCGAGAAACGGTCGACATGGGTTTTGTATATTTCATCGTGGATGAACCTGTACAAGGCAAGTAAACAAGTTACCATTTCGACGCATGGACAAGGATAACTCCGAACCCATTCTCTCCCTCCGACAGAGGCGTTTTATCGGTTACGTATCCTGTTTCGCGGGAGTTTGGGTGCTCGGCTTTCTTCTCATCGGCGCCATCGTAGTCCTGCAACAGTTCTTCGACAAGTTTTCCGGTGTCATATGGTCTCTCGCGGTAGCGGGTATGCTGGCAATTATCTTGCGGCCCGTTGTCGCCTTTTTCGACAGCAAGCTGCGGCTCGGTCGTTTTCTTTCCATCATGCTCCTCTATTTATTGGTCGTGGGAACGGCAGGCACCACCATCTGGTTGGTGGGAGCCAAGGTGGTCGAGCAAGTCCGGGAACTCGCCGTGACCGCCGTGGACTGGCCCGAAAAAATCGAGGACAAAGCGAAGGAATGGTTGCCCGAAGACGCCTACGAAGCTGTCTCCACCCAGACCGAGGTCTTCAAGCAATACTGGCGCGAAATGTTCGGGGCCGACGATTCAGCCGCCACTCGCTTCACCAAGGAAGAGAGCGCCGCCCTCGACGAGCTCGAGCCGGCCGATCACAAGGTCTTCCTTGCCCTCGACGAGGACGAGCGGGCGGCCTACATCCTCATCGACGAAACGGACGAGCGTAACGCCTACCTTGCCCAGAAAAAAGAGGAAATCCGCAACCGCAACATGGAAACCTTCGGCCAGCAAGGCGAACAGATCGCGGAACAGTCGGCCAAGGTTCTCAAGTCCGCATGGTGGGGGCTCCTCGGCTTCTTCACCCAGTTCACCTATCTGGCCGTCATTCCCATCTACATGTTCTACTTCCTCGGCTCTAGGCGCGATTTGTTGGAAGACTTCGAGCAGGAGCTCGGCTTCCTGTCGCCACGAGTTCGGGAGGACGTCGTATTTCTTATTCGCGAGTTCGTCGGTATCCTCGTGGCTTTCTTCCGTGGACAGCTACTCATCGGTCTCCTCATGGGGGTGGGCTACGCCATCGGCTTCCAGATCAGCGGTCTCAATTTCGGGCTAGCCCTAGGTCTCCTCTTCGGTCTCCTCAACGTGGTGCCATACCTCGGGTCCATCATCGGCATCGCTACCGCTATCCTTATCGCCTACCTCCAGCCCGCCGGCATCGCCGAAACGGGAGAGTGGGGCATCCTCCTCGGGTGTGGCGTCACCTTCGGAGTCGTCCAAGTCGTCGAGAGCTACCTGCTCACCCCTCGCATCATGGGACGCCAAACCGGCCTTCACCCCGTCGTCATCATTGTGGCCATCTTCTTTTGGGGCACCGCCCTCGGCGGTATTCTAGGCATGATATTCGGCATCCCGCTCACCGCCTTCATCATCATCGCCTGGCGCTTGCTACGTCGCAAATATCTCCTCGACCCTGCCGCTTAGCGGGCAAGCCGGGTGCTTTTTGCTACTCTCCACCTCTCCTTCGCTTCCCACCTTTGTCATTGCGAGGAAGGGCAAGTCCCCGACTTGCGGCAGTCCAGCGTATTGATGATTATTCATCTTGCAAAGACAACGTTTCACTTTAAATTTATAATCGATACTATTCAACTTATGAAAAACGCTCACTTCCTTCTGTTCCTGTTCCTGTTCCTGCTCCCTCGGTTCTTGTCGGCCGCACCCATTCCCTATTCGGGCAAGGTCGCCATCAACGGAGCCAACTTCCAAGGCGACGCCCGGTTCACCTTCGCCCTGCGGGATGCCAACGGCACCGTCCATTGGCAAAACGGTGCAGATGCCAACGCCTCTATCAACGTTCCTGTCGATGGCGGTCTCTACGTCGTCCTCCTCGGCGGGCAGGGCATGAACGCTCTCCCGAGCAACCTCTTCCTCGACCACCCCCGGCTTTACCTTGATGTAAAGTTCTACCAGGCCGATACCCAAGAATGGCTCCACATGCTGCCCAACCAGCGCATCACCTCCGCTCCCCACGCCCTCGCCGCGGACGTGGCAAATCTGGCAAACCTCGCCAAGGCCGTCGAGCCCGGCGCCATTACCAAAAGTATGCTCGCCGCAGAAGTCCTCGCGGACCTCAACGCCTCCGTCGTCCTACCCGAGCAAAACGCCACTCTGCAGCCCGGTAGCGTTACGCTCTCTCACCTTTCTCCCGGCGTTCGGGCCGATCTCAACGGAACCATCACTCGTTCTCGTCTGTCTCCGGACGTTCTCGCGGACCTCAACCGCTCCGTAGTCATCACCCGCGACATGCTTCCGGCAGACGTCCTTGCCGATCTCAACGGCACTATATCTCGTTCTCGTCTTCCCGCCGACTTGAATCAAACCATAGTCGCCGATTCCATTACTCTCGACCTGCTGTCTCCGCAGGTTCGGGCCGACCTCAACGGCACCATTACCCGTTCGCGTTTGTCGGTAGACGTGCTGGACGACCTCAACCAATCGATAAAGTTCATCACCCGCGACATGCTCC
>JACNJI010000540.1 GCA_014382645.1 Verrucomicrobiota bacterium
CTAGATGGTAAGCCGCTCCCTATTTATGGCGATGGATCTAATGTGCGCGACTGGCTTTTCGTTCGCGATCATTGCGAGGGAATCTGGTCGGCGCTCTCCCGCGGGCGAGTTGGGGAAACTTATTGCATAGGAGGAAATGCGGAGCGGACGAATCTGCAGGTTTTGGACTGTCTCTGCACTGCGTTGGACGAGCTTTGTCCTGCAGGCGCTCCTCATGCCCGACTTAAGACCTTCGTCAAGGATCGGCCTGGTCATGATCAGCGTTATGCCATCGATTTCTCAAAAATTCATGACGAGCTTGGCTGGAGTCCGAATCTTGGATTCGAGGACGGTATCCGTTCCACGGTCGAATGGTATCTTGCCAATCGCTCATGGTGCGAAGCCATCACTTCCGGCAAATACCAACTTGAACGACTCGGCTTATCATGACTCAACGAAAAGGAATTGTTCTCGCGGGTGGTTCTGGTACCCGTCTTTATCCACTTACCATGGCCGTCAGCAAGCAGCTCATGCCTGTCTACGACAAGCCTATGGTTTACTACCCGATTTCCATTCTAATGCTGTCGGGCATCCGGGAAATCCTTGTCATATCCACGCCGCACGACCTTCCCATGTTTCGAAAACTGCTAGGCGACGGGAGTCAATTCGGCGTAAGTTTTGAATATGCCGAGCAACCACGTCCCGAGGGTTTGGCCCAAGCCCTGATCATTGCCGATGACTTTCTGGCAGGCTCTCCCTCTGCCCTCATTCTTGGCGATAACGTTTTTTACGGTAATGAATTGGAAATGACCTTGTCGGAGGCTGATGCTCGCCGAGAAGGCGCTACTATCTTCGGATATCACGTTTCCGATCCTACCAGCTATGGCGTCGTCGACTTTGACGAGAACGGCAAGGCGTTGTCTTTGGAGGAAAAGCCAACCGTGCCCAAATCCAATTATGCAGTGCCCGGATTGTATTTTTACGACGAGCGAGCCCCGGGTTTTGCCAAATCCCAGAAGCCTTCCCCCCGGGGTGAACTGGAGATTACCGACTTAAACAGAACCTATCTCGAACTGGACGAGTTGGCCGTGGAATTGCTCGGTCGTGGTACTGCATGGCTTGATACCGGAAGTCATGAAAACTTGGCTTCCGCGACCGACTTCGTAAAGGTTATCGAAAGGCGGCAAGGCTTGAAAATCGCCTGTCTCGAAGAAATAGGCTTTTATAAGAATTGGATCGGAAAGGCCGATATTGAAACTGCCGTGAAGCGTCATGGTTCTTCTCCTTACGGGGCTTATCTCGATCAGTTGTTGAAGCGCTGAGCAAATACTGAAAATATTCAAAAACGCATCAACGCATCATGATGCGTTGATGAATGGGCTTGCGTTTAGAGCCTTTCCCCATAGGCTTTTGGATCATGGGTAAAAACTTCATATTCTCCTCCGAGTCTGTTGGCGAAGGCCATCCGGACAAAGTTGCCGACACGATTTCCGATGCCGTGCTTGACGCTTGCCTTGCTCAGGATAAAGCGAGCCGAGTTGCTTGCGAGACCTTCGTTAAGAGTAACATTGTCTGTGTTGGTGGTGAAATCACCACGAAAGCCAAGTTCGACGTCGAGCAGGTTGTTCGTGAGGCTATTCGTGAAATTGGCTATGTGAACGATGATGATGTGTTTCACGCAGATCACATTTTCATCAATAATTACCTTACCGCTCAGAGTCCTGATATTTCCCAAGGAGTCGATGCTGAGTCCGCGACCGGCAAGGCAACGGCCGAGCAGGGAGCCGGTGACCAAGGTCTCATGTTCGGGTACGCTTGCGACGAAACTCCCGAGTTGATGCCTGCGCCTATCATGTATGCCCATCGTCTCGGGCGTCAGTTGACCAAGTTACGCAAGGCGGGCAAGGCCAAGTGGCTTCGTCCCGATGCCAAAAGCCAAGTCTCGATTCAGTATTTGAACGACAAGCCGGTGAAGGTTACCAGCGTGGTAATCTCGACCCAACACGCCGCCACCGTCGGCAACAAGACGATACGCGATTTCATTACCAAGCAGGTCATCAACAAGGTCATCCCCAAGCTGATGCTCACCCGCGACACGCAAATTCTGATTAACCCAACCGGGCGTTTCGTAGTCGGAGGACCTCAGGGCGACAGTGGTCTCACCGGACGCAAGATCATCGTTGATACCTACGGTGGGATGGGGCGTCACGGCGGCGGAGCATTCAGCGGCAAGGATCCGAGCAAGGTGGATCGAAGCGCAGCCTACATGGGGCGTTACGTTGCCAAGAACATCGTTGCCTCCGGTTTGGCCAAGCGTTGCGAAATACAGTTCGCCTATGCCATCGGTTATCCCGATCCCGTGTCCGTTTATGTAGATACTTTCGGCACCGGAATCTTAAGCGACGAAAAAATCTCCGATGCCGTCCAGCAAGTTTTCAACTTCAAGCCGGCAAACATTGTCAAGCAGTTGAACCTCCTTCGACCCATTTACTCCCAGACCACTAATTATGGACACTTTGGAAAGGTGGACGACTTGGAGACTATCACATGGGAAAAAACTAACAAGGTAACCGCTTTGAAGCGGGCCGTTAAATAAGGATTTTTACAATGAGTACCCTTACCGAAGAAACCCTCGATTATAAAGTCGCCGACATCACGTTGGCCGAATTCGGCCGAAAGGAAATCACCATTGCCGAGCACGAGATGCCGGGTCTTATGTCAACTCGCGAGAAGTACGGTCCGTCCAAACCTCTTGCTGGCGTCAAGGTAATGGGGTCGTTGCACATGACCATTCAGACGGCCGTTCTGATCGAGACACTGGTCGAGCTTGGCGCGGACGTGCGTTGGTGCTCGTGCAACATTTTTTCGACTCAGGATCATGCTGCGGCGGCAATCGCCGCCGAGGGAATTCCCGTATTCGCCTGGAAAGGTGAGACCCTCGAAGAGTACTGGGATTGTACCATGAGTGCCCTTACTTGGCCCGATGGATCGGGTCCACATCAAATCGTGGACGACGGTGGAGACGCCACACTTCTCATTCACAAGGGAGTGGAGCTTGAAAACGGTAGCGATTGGGTAAATTCGGAATCAGGTAGCGAGGAGGAACAAGTCATCAAGAACCTCCTTATCCGGTTTCATGCGGAGAAGGCTAGTCATTGGGCGGGTGTTGCGGAAGCGATGGTCGGCGTTTCCGAGGAAACTACGACTGGTGTCCATAGGCTCGTCCAAATGCAGGAGAAAGGCGAACTGCTCTTTCAGGCCATCAACGTCAACGACTCGGTGACCAAGTCGAAATTCGACAATGTTTACGGATGCCGCCACTCCTTGGTCGACGGCATCAAGCGGGCCATGGACGTTCTCATTTCAGGCAAGGTCGCCATGGTGTGCGGATTCGGTGACGTCGGCAAAGGTTCTGCCGAGTCGCTCGCCAACGAAAAGGCTCGGGTAATGATTTCGGAAGTCGACCCCATTTGCGCTCTCCAAGCCTGTATGTCCGGTTACCAAGTCACCACCATGGAAGAGGCCTTGCCCATTGCGGATATCTTCGTGACCACAACGGGCAACAAGGACATCATCACGACCGATCACATGAGCCGGATGAAGGATCAGGCTATCGTTTGCAACATCGGGCACTTCGACAACGAGATACAAGTCGCCGAACTCGAATCGATGGAAGGCGTTACCCGTGAAGTTATCAAGGAAGACTCCATTCCCGGTGGTCCCGTCTCCCGTTATACCTTTCCCGACGGTCACTGCATTTACATGCTTGCCGAAGGACGCTTGATTAATCTCGGATGCGCTACCGGTCATCCGAGTTTCGTAATGTCCAACAGTTTCACAAACCAAACGATTGCTCAGATCGACATTCGGAACAATGCGGATCGAAAAGTCGGCGTGTATCGTTTGGATAAGGAATTGGACGAAGAGGTTGCTCGTTTGCACC
>JACNJI010000385.1 GCA_014382645.1 Verrucomicrobiota bacterium
TGCATCGAGCGGATCGATGGTCAGCGTAAATACTTTGCGGAGGTCGCGGCGGCCGGCGAGATCCTTAGATTGAACTTTAGACGGTGTCTGTTCTGCTTCTTCGACTACCTTTTGTGGAAACTCGCCCGACAAGCCGTACTTGGCGAGTATGCCGACGTGTTCGGTTACGGGGTCTCCCGCAGGACCGAGCACCCGAAGAATGCGGCAGGAGGGCAATGGGGCAGGCGAGTCCCAACGATGAAATTTGGCCAAGACTTTCTCTCCATTATCAGCTGCGGGGGAATCTCCGATGACCTTGAATGGAACGTGAAGGCGAGAGCTTTCCGCAACTAAAGTCGTCTTTTTACCCGACTTCGACAAATAACCGAGAAACTCATCCGTTCCGCGTTTCAGGATCTTCGCTACTCCATAGCGTGGTTTTCCCGGCTTTCCGCCAAATTTCTTTTTCGGCTTTCCTTTGGCTTTTCTCGGAGGGAATCGGCGGAGTTCCACTTCGTCTCCATCCAGTGCTGTTCCGGAAGCTCCTTGGGCAAGAGAAATAGGATCTTCACGCCCTTCAATCCTTACCCCTGCTCGTCCGTTTCTTCTGAAAAATAGAACGCCGTGAACAGAATCCTTGCCCACGGCGTACTCAGTTGAAAATTATAACGGGATTATTAAATTTACTGGGGTTTGTAAATCTCCCACCCTTCGGGTACGGCATCTTTAATGTTGGATGTGGGCTCGGCTTTCTTATCTTTGCCGTCCGCCTTATTGATGGCTTTTGTGAAAACGCCTTTATCATCTTTCCCTTTGGTGTCATCATACCAGCGTACAGTACCGTCGCTGAAAAGTACGTGTCCACCTGCACCGGCCCATGCTCCTTTGGCATCCCATTTGTCGTCACCTGCATCAAGACCGCGGGACCACATTATGGGATAAGCTCCGCTGTTAAGCGTACCGACAAAGGCTCTGGTGTCGGCATCATTCCCCGGAATAGCTACGCAGTAACCTAGCGCCTTAACCTGATCGGCCTGAAAATCTGCTGCGTCGTCAGGAATGTTAGCGGGTATGCCCGGACCAGCTGAGTCCTCGGCCAAGTCCTTGACTTCTTCATCTTCTCCTATGAACCAAAGTTCCGGGCGCGTGTCTCTGGTCTTGTTCCGCCACCAAACCACAAATTCCTTGGCACTGCCAACATCATCGGTCATCGGGAACGAGCGAGTTTTTGCCGCTAGCGATTCGTACACTGTCTTGAGGTTTTTTTGAGCAACCGTGCGGCCTGCAGATCCGAATACGTCTCCGAATCCGACGAAGGCAATACCAGCCAAAATGCCGATAATTGTAATTACTACGAGAAGCTCGATTAGGGTGAAGCCCTTTTTACGCTGATTTTTCATTTCCATGGTAATTTACTTTGTTAAAAGAAGGTATTTTCCTGTTTAAGATTTCGTGGTACTTGGAAACGACTGAAATCCGTTGAGCATATCAATAAGGTAACTCGAAGGATCCGCAAAGCGCAAGTGCCTTTTCCCTAGCCTCTGCCAGCACTATTTCGTTCTCGAAATCGCCAAGGACAAGATCAATGATTCCTCCGATCTCTTTCATTTCGGTTGTTCCCATGCCCCTTGAGGTTACCGCGGGAGAACCGATGCGGAGCCCGCTTGTTTGAAAGGGACTACGGGTTTCTCCAGGTACCGTGTTGCGGTTAAGGGTGACGTTTGCCTTGTCCAAGGCTTGTTGGGCTTGTTTGCCGGTGAGTTCGGGGTGGGATGGCCTCAGGTCCAAAAGCATGAGGTGGTTGTCCGTCCCACCGCTTACGAGATAGTATCCTCGACAAGCTAGTTCCTTGGCGAGCACATCGGCGTTGGCGATTACTGCTTCTTGATATTCCTTGAAGCTCGGCTTGGCCGCTTCAAGGAAACAGACTGCCTTGGCCGCTATAACGTGCATGAGCGGACCGCCTTGAGATCCTGGAAAGACGGCGGAGTCGATCGCCTTGGCAAATTCTGCTCTGCAAAGAATCAAGCCTCCTCGTGGACCCCGCAGGGTTTTATGCGTAGTTGTGGTTACGAAATCTGCGTGGGGAACGGGGGAGGGGTGCAGCCCGGTGGCCACGAGACCAGCTATGTGGGCGATGTCCGCCAGCAACAGCGCCCCGCAATCCTTGGCAATCCGGCCCATTCTTTCGAAGTCTATGATTCTTGGATAGGCGGAGGCTCCAACGGTAATCAACTTGGGTTTTTCAGCCCGAGCTATCGCTTCAATCGCATCGTAATCGATGCGACCACTTTCAGGATCAACGCCGTAATTCACTACTTTGTAAAGAAAGCCGCTGCAGTTCTTTGGGTGCCCGTGAGTGAGATGGCCGCCATCCTGAAGGCTCATAGTTAGAATCTTGTCACCCGCATCAAGTACGGCGAAATAGACGGCCGTGTTGGCTTGGCTACCTGAATGTGGTTGAACGTTTGCGTGTTCGGCTCCGAACAAGGCCTTGGCTCGCTCGATGGCGAGGCTTTCGGCTACGTCGACGTGTTCACAGCCGCCATAGTAGCGCTTGGCAGGGTAACCCTCCGCGTATTTGTTGGTCAACACGCTCCCCGTCGCCTCCATTATGGCAGGCAGGGTGAAGTTTTCCGAAGCGATGAGCTCGATATGCGTTTGCTGACGTTTTTTTTCGTCCTCGAGGGCTTTGTGGATAGCTGGGTCGAGTTCGGCGAGCGAGGCCTGATTCAATGACATGGTGATTTGAGACGATAACGGTTTTGAATGTTTATTTGTTTATAAATTCTTTTCAACCCAAGCAAGGAGCGAGGGTAGTGAATCTTGCATCCTGTCGCGGCATTCGCGGTAGACCTCGAGGTTTTGCCCGAAGGGATCCGGCAGTTCTTTGTCGTTTCCATCGACAAATTCGCGCATCAGGAAAATCGGGGCTCCTTCCAGGAGGTCAAAGTACATGTTGATCAATACTCGGTGAGACTCGGTCATGCAGAAAACCGCCGAGGCGTTTTCCAAGGTTGTGCGATTGAGGACCGAACTTCTATGGTCGGAGAGATCTAGTCCCACCTCTTCGCATGCGGTTACCGAATTGTCGGATGCCTTGTCGCCTTCGACGGCGGAGAGTCCGGTCGAGAAAACTTGAATTTTCTTTTTGGTTCCGGATTTTGCGAGAGCATCCTCAAAAAGTTTTTCCGCCATGGGACTACGGCAAATGTTTGCCGTGCACACGAAGAGGATGAGCTTTTCCTTTTTTCGCTCTTTTTTTTCTCTGCTTTTGCGTCCCATTCCCTTTGGTTTCGGGCCTGTTTTCTCTGCCTCGGCGAGAAAAGGCAAGGTCGAATGCTTTAGGTCCTATTCAACTCTCTGTGACCGATGTCGCGCCGCAAGAATTTGGAAGTGAAACCGATGCTGTCGCACAGAGCATAGGCCCGCTCGGCGGCCTCGGATAGGGTAGCTCCATGTCCCACTGCTCCGAGTACTCGGCCACCTGCCGAGACGATCTCGCCAGTCTCGTTTTGCTTGGTGCCCGCGTGGATGAGGTCGGTGTTTTTCGGTAGTTTTTCCGGGATGGTAATGATTTCACCTTTGGGATAAGATTCGGGATAACCCTTAGAGGCCAAGACTACGACTATGGCCGACTCAGCCTTGAACTTCAGGTTCTGCGGCAAATCTTCCCCTTTTGCTGACGAGAGTAAGACCGGCACCAAATCCTCGTCGATGAGAGGTAGAATGACTTGGGTCTCGGGGTCTCCGAAGCGCACATTGAATTCCAGCACCTTTGGCCCATCCTGCGTGAGCATGAGACCTATGTAGAGGGTGCCGCGAAAGTCGATGCCGTCCGCCTTGAGACCAGCGAGAGTGGTTCGAACGATATTTGTTTCGTAATCGGCCAACATTTCCGGGGTGACGAGGGGGGTGGGGGCATAGGCTCCCATCCCGCCG
>JACNJI010000554.1 GCA_014382645.1 Verrucomicrobiota bacterium
GGTCGTTTAACGCTGGGAGCCGGTGGGGCAAGGGAAGCGCGCGGGGCGAAAGCTGCTTTCGGAGCCAGTTTAATCTTGGGAGCAAGCGGCGCTTTCCGAATGGAGAAAGTGCCTACCGCCCGTGGAGCGGAAGGAGCCCGAGGCGCCTTGGGGGCAGGGCGAAAGGCAAAGACTTGGTAAAACGGAAGTGAGAGACAAAGGAGAAAAAGCAATCGCCTGCCGGATGTGCTTTTAAGTTTCATGCTCTCCAAGTCAAACTCAACTTCCGTTTAGTCCAATTGCATTCTTAAGGTAGTCCGAAGGCTGGTATCCTGCAAGCACGACTTGAGATTCGCCGTTGCGGTACATGCGAACCTCGGGCACGTTGATTTCAGGCGTCTTGGGCGGAGCGTAAAGAATGTCGTCGTGCGAGGCGTTTTTCCTAGAAGCAAATAGATCGGGCGTGAGGCTGCCGCCGAGATGATCGCTCCTGCCTGTTGCGACGTGACAGGTGCCGAGAATCTTTTCGTCCTGAATATCGCGGCCCGAAAAGGGGAGAACCTGAGTGCCGAAACCGAGTTCACCTAGAATACCCGTTGCGGGATCCTCTTTTAGCTTATTGTTGCGGGCGGCTACGAGTTCGGGGTCGCCACTCAGTAATTCGGCCTCGACAATGGCTCCGTCCCTGACCTGCATGCGGGCGAGCGTACCATCCGGAAAACGAAATGGAAAAGCCCCGGATGCTCCGGTTGGCACAAAATATACTTCGCCTGCAGGAAGGTTGGCCACGTCGGGTTTGCCACGTGGACATAGGCCGTGACTTTTCTGGGCCTCCTGCCCACCACACTCGATGCGTAGGGTCGTAGTCTCTCCCAATGCCTCAAAATCGAGTTCAAAGGCATCCGACAAGGTAAGGGCGGTGCGAAAGCGCTCGGCTTGGACACTGACATCGCGATAATCGACTGAAAGACCTGACTCCAAGATTATTGGGTTCACTCCATGCAGGGTGGCGCCCCGAAAACCGTGCTTCTTAGCCATGGCAGTGAGGGGTGCAGTGAGGGAATAATCGGTAATCGCTAAAATGAGATCGTAGTGAGGATAAACGTCTCGCTCCAAACTGAGGTCGGCCCCGCCGGCATCGGTCACCTCATCATCGGGGTCCAGGTTGCTGCCACCCGTGGTATTGAATGCAAAAAAATCGTTTTGACGATACTTCAACTCGGCCAATAACTCGCCGTTGAAACCTTTGTGAAAAGTTTCATAGGCGTATTTCTGGACGGCAAAACCGTCATCGTTCAAAAAGGCAAGACCATGCATCAAGGAAAGATCCGGAAGATCAATCAATATGCAGAGCCGATCCCCCTCCCCTTCTCCATGCCCAAAACAAGTGGACATGAGGCGTGAAAGAGAAAAGGGCGGAAAGCTCGGAGAAGAATTATACATAACTTAAAAGAAATTCATATATAACCTTGGACAAAAAAAATTCAAACGCACAAATGCTTGATGGAGAAAACATAGCGTACGCCTCGTCCGAAATCCTTGAAACTCGAACTTGCATTCTGCAAAAAAAATCCAAGGTATTGCTCTATGCACACCCTATTAAATCGCATAGGGAATTCTATTAGAACCAAGCTTGGCGCCGATGGCACGCCGACCGAAACCTTCCAGCAAAGGACTTCTAACTCAACAACAGGAAAATCCGCCGCCAAATGTGGCAACCCGAGGGCGAAGAGCACGTAGACACGAGAGACTGGACGCTTAAAAGCGGCGTCAGCGCTGTCGCCGACCGACGATCACGCTTCCCCCGGCATCCAAGTACTGCCCTTGCAGATTCATTCTCACGATGCCCGTCTGCTTGTTGATGGCTGCAGTGGGCACGCCTTTTTGGATCAGAGCCTGTACCTTGGCTTGCAGGCTCCCGTCGGGAGACTGTGGATTGGTGGCCGGGCGTTGGGGGGAAGTGGTCGAGCGAGGTCTTCCCGGCAATCCACCCGCGCCTTGCGAAGTAACTGGTCGCCCGGGTAGACCCTGAACCGAAGGAATCGAAACCGGACGACCGGGAAGCCCCCCGCTTATCCCGGTTTGCATAGGAATACCAACGGCTCGCCCAGGCAAACCGGTGGCGCCTCCGGATGTGGCGACAGCAGGAGGACGAAAGGTAGGCGGCGGTCCGGGAGGACGTGAAGACGGAGGTGGCCCGGGAGGCGAGCCAAAAGGAACGGAAGGACGGGGCTGCGGAGCAAGTAGGGCCAGTGCGCCGGGACGTGGGTCAGGGATCCGAACCCCGTGCGTCTTGCGTTTCGTGGATTTGGTCAGCACGGGTGGTATTCGAGCCATCGGCGGAAACACGATGTTACGAAAAGGTTGAAGATGTCGACCTTTCGTCACTTTGTGAAGAACCGAGGCTTTTGGCTGTTGCGTAACTGTTGCGGGGATCGGACGGGAGGGAGGGGAAGGAGTTGTCGGTCGCTTTTGGCCAAGACCTTCGAAAAGGGGTTTCCCCGCAGGTCGTTCACCAAGTTTACCCGGGATAAGCTTCTGATTTTTAAGCTGCTCTCTTAAAGTGCGGCAATCTTTACAAATACAAACGCCTCCATGTTTTTGAAACTGGATTTGGGCTTTTCTCAACAGACTCTGGTCGGCAGCGCTTGGCGCCGCCGAAACAAGGCAATTCATTGCGGCGAAAAAGCAACCGGCAAAGAAAGACAGTTGGAATTGTTTCGTCATCTAGATCAGGTCACTTAACTCCAAGGTCGGCCAAGGTGGAAACCAATTGATCGTCCATCGGATGACCGTTAAAGAGAACTTTGCCATCGGGTGCGACAAGAATCATACGGGGTATCGAGTTGATTTTCAGCATCTGGCTCAAGGGTCTGCCATCGGGTTCCACCAACCAAGAAAATGCAATTTTGCGTTTGTTACGCACGATTTCGGCCTTACCCGCGTTTTCAGTATTCATACCTGCCACCACAATTCCTTTGGGGCCCAGTTTTTTTGCCTTTTTCTCCAGTTCGGGCATCAAAGTCATACACGGGCCACACCAAGAAGCCCAGAAATCCAACAATACTCCCTTCTTGCCCTTGACCAGATCGCCAAGCGTCGTCTTTTCGCCCTCCGAAGTTTGGATTTCAAGATCCATCGGCACCCGCAGGTTGGCCATGAGCTTCTTTTCCTCTTCGCGGTCTCGAGCTTGCTCCGCCTCCATGCGAGGACGCATGAAAGCCTGAATGCGAGGCCCCATACTGCGAATATGTTCCTCCTTTACTTCGCCCGCAAGCCCTAGGCGTAAGCCTTTCAGGAAAAACTCCAACTCCTTATCATCAAAACCGAATTTGTGAAAATTGGTTCCCACGGACGCCCCCAAGGCTTCCAAGACTTCGGCGTCCTCCTTGGATACACTCGCTGCATTGTCTTCTTTAGCAAGCAGACCGCCGACAAAGCAAAAGAGGGATGAGAGAAATACGAAAAAACATCGATTATTCATGGAAAAACCTTGGATTTGTGGTTTGTGAGCAAATCAATACTATTGATAATGTAGATCATCTTGTAAACGGGGAAACCAAAAAAACAAAATTATGCTCACGAGAAGATTGGACAAAGCTAAGCAAGCTTACCGCAATCGTGACGTGGAGGCAGCTCGCGCCGCCCACGAAGCAGGCCACGAACCGCATGACGCAGGCGAAGGCAAATACCTTAAGAGTATAGTCTACGGGGGACTCGACGGAATCATCACTACGTTTGCCGTGGTCGCGGGAGTGGCGGGCGCACCCCCTCCCACCCCCCTGGTGCGGGTTCCTGGCCTTTCCCTCCTGTTCGCCGCCGCGCTTGCGCCTCCGTATGGCCGCGCGCTGGGGCGAAGCGTGTGGATCCCGGGGCGGCGTCCCCTTTCCAAAAAAAAAAAGATAATGCACTCCTGTGATCGATTCTTGTATAGATATCTC
>JACNJI010000494.1 GCA_014382645.1 Verrucomicrobiota bacterium
GTCACCTTTTCTCCTTTCATGACGATGCGGAAACTGTTCCATTCACCAAAAGGTTTATCAGCAAGAACGAGTGGATTCTTCCCCTCGGGCTTTTTATTGTTCCAAAGACCGCCGGAACCCTTGTCGGCTCCAATATTCCACTTCCCGCCTTCCTTGGTGGAATCCCAAATTTGCACCTGAGGAACCCCCCGCAAGTAGATGCCACTGTCCGCTTTGGCCACGGTCTTGTAGTCCAAGTGAAATTCAAAATCTCCGTAATTTTTTTCGGTCGAGAGATACAGTCCCTTTCCATCGTTCACGAGCACCCCGTCCTCAACCGTCCAGTGCTTGTGAATGTCCACAATGCTGGCCTTTTTCTTTGCAGCGAACTTTTCAGGCGAAAGCGCCATCCACTTGGCGGGATCCTCCGTATTCAATCCCCACCAACCATCCAAGTTCTTCCCGTTGAAAAGGGCAACGAAACCAGCGGGAGGTTTTGGCTTGGCGGCATGAGCTACAACTACTGCGAAAAGAGAAAGGAAGACTAAGAGTTTCATAAATGAGGACGATTGTCGGATTGCGGGATTTTTTGAAAAAGCAAGCGAACTCCTGCCGAGCGTTCGCCGCAAGCTGAAAACACCTCGCCGGAGATATTTTTATGCGGCGAACACATAGTCGACACCCTCCCGATGTCCGCGATCTCGGAGAAAAGCGCCGACCTTTTCGCGAGCTCCGCGAGCTCCCACCATAGCGACGATGAATTCTTCCCCCGGCTCAGGAATATCCTCAATCGATTGTACCATCAAACCAGTCCTTGGGTTGCCCACTTTACGAGGGTCAACATCGTAGAATCCGGAAATGACGGTACCCGCATTCGACAGAAACTTGACTCGTCTACGAGTAATTCTTCCCGCACCCCAAATCTTTACTTTTGGAAAGTGGCAGTTGTTGTCTTTCAGCCATCGATGCAAGTATTCGAGCTTCATTTCGTAAAAAGCCTCCACCGAGTAGCGAGGATCAATACGGGAGAGACGATTGTCGTGATCTCGCCAACGAAGCAGGATGGCATCGAGCTTTTCCATTTTCACTCCACATTCGAGCCAACGCAACCAAAGCTCGTAATCCTCGGGGAATAGACCTGACCGATATGCCCCATAAGTTCCCGCTAGGCTTTTACGGAAAACGACCGAAGGATGAGCAAAAGGAGATTCTACGAAGCGACGGAGCCTGATGTCCGTGTCCTCAACGAGTGCGTTGATCCATTCGACATAGGTTTCGTAACCTTTTCGAATCTCTCCATCCTCACTCCAATGCTCGACACGACAGGAAACCAAACCGACTTCCGGGTTGGTATCCAAAAAGTCGCACTGGAGGGACAGTCGCTTGGGAAGTGAAATGTCGTCGGAATCCATTCGAGCCAAATATGGAGCCCTAGCCTCCGCCAATCCGAGGTTTAGCGCTTCTACGATGCCCAGCTTGACGGTCGAAAGAACACGAATGCGCCCGTCGAGCTCGGCAAACTCCCGAAGAATCCCAGGGGATGCATCAGTTGAGCCGTCATCCACCACGAGCAGTTCGAGATTTCTCTCAGTTTGGCCGAGAATGCTTTCAATCGCCACGGACAAAGTTTTCTCGTCGTCACGGACGGGCAGAATCACCGAGATCCGAGGAATGGGAGAGGTCATTACTTCCGGTCCGCAGGAATCGAGCAAGCAGTTGAGGCAATCTAACGAACCTCAATTTGCCTAAGCGCCTCGTAGCAACCAATTGAGACTGCATTGGCCAAGTTGAGGGAGCGTAGTCCATCTTTAAACTGGGGAATCTTAACCTTTCTACCCGATGCCCAGCTATGGACATCAGAGGTTACTCCGGTACTTTCGTTGCCGAAGAGGAGACCGTCTCCATCTCGAAACTCCGCATCCCAAATCGAAGTTTCCGCTTTCGTGGTGAAAAGATAAATGCTTTCAGGACGCTCATCCGATGCTAGAAACGACTCCCAATCGTCGTGTTCCGAAAGATCCAGGGAACGCCAGTAATCCATGCCCGCGCGCCGGAGGCGGGAATCATCTATCTCGAAACCATAGGGCTTGATAAGATGCAAACGGCAGCCCGAATAAGCGCATAGTCGACCGATATTACCAGTATTCTGTGGGATTTCGGGCCGAAGAAGAATAAGGTGAATCACCGTCGGTTGTAATGTTTCAAAGCTTGTTCAGTTTCACGTTCGGCAGAACGTTTTTTGAGATCCTCTCGCTTGTCGTGAAGCTTTTTGCCCGTACAAATTCCAATTTCCAGCTTCACCAAGGAACCCTTGAAATACATTCGCAAAGGGATGATGGACTTTCCTCCCGCCTCCATCTCCACTTTAAGTCGAACCAGTTCACGCCTGTGCAAAAGCAGTTTGCGCAAACGCAAAGGTTCGTGATTCTCAGAACCGCCGAATTCGTATTCGGCTATGTGGGCGTTAAAGAGAAATAGCTCATCCTTAACGAATCTGCCGAAAGATTCGGAAATTTGAGCTCGACCCGCCCGCAAAGACTTCACCTCCGTGCCGCGCAAGGATATTCCTGCCTCGAACTTGTCGCCGATGAAATACTGGTGACGGGCCTTGGCGTTGTTTACCGAAGGAGGTCCACTCGCGTCTTTTTTTCGCTTGGACACGATGGATAGTCACCTAGTGGTTAAGGCATGGGCGAAAGCATGGAATCGCCCAATCCCAGAGGTTTAGTTCTCCTCCTCTTCCTCGTACGGTTGGTAAGTTATCTTACCTTCAATAATCTCTCGAAGAGCGATATCCTCGGGTTCTAACTTCTCAAGTGATTCCACAAGGGCTTTGTTTCCAAACTTAAGTTGCTTCACCCGACGGGACACGACGTTGATGAGGGCGTTGGGGTCCGTAATAATCTTATGGGCTGCCTGTAAATAATCGTCTCTCACGTTGGTAATATACTAAATGTTGACAAGGCTCTCTTGAACGGGAAAAGTTAGTGGAAATACCCAAAACAGTATTAATTTGCAAACTATTTCTGCCGTGCTCAATTTAATTCGAGTAGGTTGTACAACTCTTGAGACTCGACACCAAGCTTTGGATCTCGGGAGAAAACTGGTTGCATTGAACCTCGTCGCTTGCGCTGAAATTGTAGGTCCCGTCACAACCGTTTATCGTTGGGAAGGAAAAATCGAAGAGAGCGAGGAATGGGAATTACGATTGAAATACTCTCGGCAAAATGAAGATGCGTTGATACGGTTCATCGCCGAAAAGCACGCGTACGACGAGCCGCAATGGTTAAGCTGGGATGCTGACGCCTCAGAGGGTTATGCCAAATGGGTAACCCGAAAAAGTAAGGGATGAATCTAAGGATTACTCCTCGGGCTTCGTTTTGGGAAGACTTACTACGCGATCACCTTCTTTCCACTGGTTGCGAAGTCGAAGTAACTCAATGCGCTGAAAACGCTTCAAGACATTGCGCTTTTTCATCAATCCGCCCGGAGGCTTTAAACTTGGATGTTGGCTCATGGTGTTTAAGATAAATACTTTTTTATTTGTAATCGGCAAGCATATTTGACGCTAAAAAAATCTTCAGGCAGGGACGACTGTAGGTTCGGAACCCGGCTCAATATCACCGACGTCGTCGTCCTTCGCGGTTTTCTCTTGAGATTGCTCCTCTCCTTCCACTTCATCGGTGTCTTCGGGTGGAACGTCTTTGGTGATTGGCGAACGGATCTCTCCTAACTCAAGAATTTCGTGAACGTGCTTGCCCTCAATGGTCTCGTATTCGAGTAGCGCGGCGGCAATTTTGTCGAGAGCCGTGCGACGCTCGGTAAGGATGCCGACGGCACGCAGATACTGAACGTCGATGATATCCTTGATGGCGGCATCCACCTTACGAGCGGTCTCTTCACTGTAGTTTTGAGCTCGGGTGAGTTCCT
>JACNJI010000460.1 GCA_014382645.1 Verrucomicrobiota bacterium
TTGAGTCTGCCGCGGGCATTGATTCTCGGGGCTATGCGAAAGGTAACGTCTTCTGCATCCAACGAGGAGTTGGCGGTAATGCCAGATATGGAAATTAGCGACTCTAGTCCGAATCCGGGCTGATGGGCCAGGTGCTTCAGTCCATATCGAGCAAGAATGCGATTTTCACCTTGTAGAGGCACCATGTCGGCAAGAGTGCCGAGCGAGGCTAAGGCTAGGTAATCTTTCGGGCTTATTCCTTTTGCCGCTTCGTTATCATTTTCTCGAAGGCTTTTAATCAGTCCGTGAGAAAGCTTGAAGGTGAGACCTGCAGTGCATAGGTCTCGCCAAGGTTCACCTCCATCTTGGTGCAGGTGTGGATTAAGGAGTATGGCACCATCGGGTGTGTCTGTTTTTGCTTGGTGATGGTCGACTACTAGAAGATCGATCCCCTTGGATTGAAGAAAGGCGTACTCCTCGGAGGAATTCGTGCCGCAATCGAGAGCCACGACTAGGTCGACGTCGCCCATTTGCAGTCCTCGCTCGAGCACTGCGCGAGTCAATCCATATCCCTCTTCTTTTCGTTTAGGCGTAATGTGAAAGGGTTTGTTCCCCAATGCGGAAAGAACGCGACACAGCATTACCGTGGAAGTGATTCCGTCTACATCGTAGTCCCCGACAATAAGCAGCGATTCCTTTTTATCCAGAGCCTGTATCAATCGATCTACGGCCTCCTTCATCGACGGAAGGTCGAATGGACTCGCTAAATCCGCTAGGTTTGGCTTTAGAAAAGCACGTGCGGAGTCCGCATCGGTCAATCCCCGAGCTACGAGGAATCGAGAAAGAATTGGAGAGATCGAAAGAGCTCTTGAAAGCCTCTCGGCAATTTCTTCGGAGACGGAATCCTCAATCCATCGCATGTAGATACCTTTGACCTAAAAAGCTTTTAGTCCTCAAGTCTTGGATGAAGTTTGCCAGTCGTACTTTGGAGTGAATTCCCGTTCCTCGACATGCTTGCGGTCACCTTTGTGCCACCAGTAGAAAATGGGGCTGGCGATGAAAATTGAAGAGAAAGTTCCCGTTAAAATGCCGATCACGAAAACGAAGGCAAAGTCGTGGATGACCCCCGCGCCGAAAATCCATAGCGATAATGCGGCCATAAGGGTTGTGGCGCTAGTAATGATTGTGCGAGAGAGCACTCGATTGATTGCAATCAGAATGACCTTTCTCAGGTTCGTCACGGGATTCATTAGCAACTCCTCTCGAATCCGATCGAACACGACTATGGTGTCGTTGATGGAGTAACCCACGATCATCAGGATGGAAGCGAGCATTGGTGCGGTAAACTGGCCCGAGCAAAGGCTGCCATCAGAAAGATAACCCATCAGGACAAATATCCCGACCGTCATCAATACATCGTGAACCGTTGCGATAACTGCACCTACGGCGTAACCGACTTCGAAACGAAACGCTACGTATAGGAGTATCCCGAGTAGTGCGACCAATACCGATACGATGGCGTCATGTTGTATTTGCTCACTCACCGATCCTCCAATTGTATTTGAACCGACTTCCACTAAGTTGGCTTGAGGATGGGCCTCATTCAGGGCAAGAAGTACGTTGCTTGCATTTGCTTCAGTTTGGAGAACCAGATATTCTCCCTTTTCCCCGGAACCGATTTCGGAGCGGTACACATGCTGCACTTCACCAAGCTTTGAATCTTTAACGACTTTTTCTAGGTCTGCGGCATCTATGCGCTGGTCGAAAGAGGCAATCAGCTCTTCTCCACCCTGGAAATCAATTCCCAAAATGTGATCCTTTTGCTCGTAAACTGCAAATATGCCGATAGCTACAATTATCCAAGAGATGGCAAAAGCCAATCGACGGTGCTTGTGAAAATCGATTTGTCGTCGGGGTTGACCTTTGTCGATTGTCTTGAGGCTGATGAGGTTTTTCACACCGTAGTGAAGGAGCATTTCCATAAGGAATCTGCTAACAACGAGGGCACAAAATATCGAGACCAGTATACCGATGGCAAGTGTGACTCCGAATCCTTTCACGGGTCCTGTGCCCAACCATATGAGAATGGATGCGGTTATTAGTGTCGTGAGGTTTGCGTCGATAATGGTCGAAAAAGCTTTTTCGTAGCCACCTGCCAAGGCAGCCTCCGGACTCTTTCCGGCACGCAGTTCCTCTCGTATTCGCTCGAAAATCAAGATGTTTGCGTCTACTGCCATACCTATGGTTAGCACTAAAGCAGCTATGCCCGGCAGGGTGAAGGTAGCTTGAAAGAGACCTGCGAGCGCCGCCACCACAAAAAGAACGTTTGTGCCAACGGAAATTACGGCAATTACTCCTCCGCCTTTGTACCATGTAATCATAAAGGCGATGACCAGAATTGCTCCAAGCAGGCATGCCTTCGTACTGCTTTCCATCGCGTCTTCCGCCAGGGTGGGGGAGACCTCGTACTTCTCTCCTATGGCTAAAGAAACCTTCAGCGGATTGTTCAAAATATCTGACAGCATCTTGGATTCTCTGCGGGTGAAGGAACCCTCGATTACCGCACTCCCTCCATCAATTCGCTTTTTGACAGTTGGCGCGCTTTCGAGCACTCCGTCGAGCACTACCGCTAACCTCCCGATTGAGCCGGCTGCGTTGGAATTAGCTATTTCTCCAGTAAGTTTACCGAAATCCCGCCCACCCTCAGAGGTGAAGTCCAAAGCCACGTACCAACCGCCCGATTGATCTTGGCGGGGTGCAGCTTTGTCCAATATGTCTCCGTCGGCTTGCGGGTAGCGAGTCACCCATGCAACTTCCTCGACCCGAGCGTTGTTGCGCAACGCAACGAACGGTGTTCCGTCATCGTTTACCCACTCGTCACCCTCGAGGGGATTTACCGGGGCTTGTGGATCGATGCTCACCATATGGAAGGCCAGTCGCGCAGGGCGTTGTAGCTCTTCGATCATCTCAGGGTTTTCCTTTGTCGTGAGATCAGGTATTTGCACCTCTATTGTGCTGTCGCCCTTCTTCCGAACAATTGTCTCTGCTACGCCAAAGGCGTTTAGGCGTTCACTCATAATCTCGACCACCTTGTCCATGGCGGAAGAATCCGAGTTTCCGTTCGCTAGAGTGGCATTGTCTTCTGCTGCGGAAGGCTGGATTTCTAGAGTGAAAGCCACTCCTCCTCTAAGATCCAATCCCTTCCTTATGGATGCTTGGGAATTCCGAAGGAGTGCGCGAAGAACAATGTCGTTACGCTTTTCACGATCTTTTTCAAAGGAGGCGCGGATTCCCGGTTTAACGGCAAATGGAAGCAAACGGGAAGCCACTGTCCCGAGAACGCCTGTGGGTGGCTTGTAGTACTCTGCATAGTCCAGACGGTTTTGCGTGCCGAAGTCTTTAAGGCTCTTGAAATCAACCTTTTCTGCTTCGCCGAGACCTTCTTTGACCTCGTCCAGAACTTTTTCGAATGTCAGGTAGTTCGGATAAAGCGTGGCGTTGGCGTCGCTAGTAGATTGAGATAGGGCATATTCACCCAAGTCCTGATCATCGAACGGAGTGATTAGGGCAAAGCTGACTAAGACGAGAAACATAGTCGGCAAGAATTTCCACAACACGTTTTTGGGCATGACTTATTTTAATTTGAAAGGAAACATTGTTGCCTGCGAATGAAAGAGGCGGGTAATTAAGTGGGGTGGGTTTGTTGGTGCTAATCAATTTTCGCAGCGATGGCTTCTTTGGCTACCTCTATCTTCACATTCTCGCCGATGCGTAAAACAAAACGATCGTCCTTCACTCCGGTTACCGTACCGAACATGCCGCCAAGAGTTTTTACCTGAGCTCCCTTTTCGAGAGACTGTACCATCTTGTCGTGCTGTTTCTGTTTCTTTCTCTGAGGGGCGATCAGTAAAAAGTAG
>JACNJI010000147.1 GCA_014382645.1 Verrucomicrobiota bacterium
ACTCTCTGCACAGCTTTTCAATTCGGGCGTTCGCCTTACCATCCGTTCGATAGGGTCCATATTAAAAGAAATAAGATTTCGGGGGACTGGAGCAAGAAGTAATGCTTTTAATCTATGACCAAGCCTACTCTTTACTAAATTCGTTACACATGGCATGATCAATGTTTTGCTCCATTAATAGCAATGAAGGCGGACAACAAGAATTTCACCTCAGAGAATACCGAATTGGAACAGCTTAACGCCATTGATAGAGTGGCTTGGGCATGGGATCGCTTCGGCGAGGATCTCGTTGTGTCCACGAGCTTTGGCCTGCAAAGCGCTGTCATGCTTCATCTAGTGAGCAAGGTGAACAAGGAAATCCCCATCATCTTCGTAGATACGGGTTACCTCTTCCCCGAAACCTATGAATACGCGGAAACCTTGTGCGAACAACTCGGGATCAGGCCGAAAACCTTCTCGGCGGGCCTTTCTCAAACTTATCAGGAAATACGGTTCGGCAAACTTTGGGAGCAAGGAGCCGAAGGGATGGAGAGGTATAACCTGATGAACAAGGTCGAACCGATGCAGCGAGCCCTGAAGGAATTGAGTGCCAAGGGCTGGCTCTCTGGGTTGCGTCGAGGACAATCGGAAAGTCGAGCCGATCGTACCTACGTCGAGACCCAGAACGGAACAATCAAAATCTACCCGATTATTGATTGGGACGACCGAACCACATATGAATATCTGCCCGCGAACAATCTGCCCTACCATCCGCTGGAGGGCCAAGGATACGATTCCTTGGGCGACCGGCATAGCACAAAGAAATTGTCCGAGGCTTCCTCGCGAGAGGACGCCCGCAATGCGGGCCATAAACGCGAGTGCGGCTTGCACGAAGAATTGCCCGAGGGCTACGCTTTTGAAATTTAACATTAGGAATTGAATGATTTTACCGGAAGACAAAACGAGTTTGCATGCATTGATCAAAAGAACGAATCACTTGTGGAAGTTCTTGGAGTGCGACGAAAAGAAGAGGAAGATCGCCGAGCTCGAGGAAGCAATGTCGTCGCCATCTTTCTGGGAAGATCAGGATACCGCGAGAAAGATCGGATCCGAAAACAATCGCCTGAAGCAGACTGTTTCCAAGGTGGAGGGATTTCGATCTCAAGTGCAAGACGTCGAAGCCTTGTGCGAACTGTGCGAGGAAGATGAAAACGACGAGGAGATGAGCAAAGAGTTCGCGGACACCCTTGAATGCGCCCTGTCTCAAATCGACGATTTGGAAGTCGCGAGTTTCTTGAACGAACCGTTCGATGCTCGTCCCGCCTTGCTGAGTATTCATGCCGGAGCAGGGGGCACGGAGTCTTGCGACTGGGCCGACATGCTGATGAGGATGTATGTCCGCTGGGCCGAGCGGAGAGGCTTCAGCGTTGAGTTGCAGGATCTCCAACCCGGTGAAGAGGCGGGAATTAGCCGATGCTCGATTCGGATAGATGGATTGAACGCATATGGGTATGCCAAGGCGGAGCGTGGCGTACACCGCTTGGTTCGCATAAGCCCCTTCGACTCCAATAAGCGCAGGCATACTTCATTTTGTTCGGTCGATGTGATCGCCGAGGTCGAGGACGACGACGTGGAGATGGAAATCCCGGATGACGATCTGCGTGTCGATACCTATCGTTCCAGCGGAAAGGGTGGGCAGCACGTAAACAAAACGGACTCGGCTGTCCGTCTTACGCATCTTCCTACCAATATCGTTGTTCAGTGCCAAAACGAACGCTCGCAACTCAAAAACAGGCAAACGGCGATGCGCGTACTCAAGTCTCGCATTTACGAAAAGCAGCAAGACGAGAAGCGAGTGGAAATGGAAAAGTTTTATGGAGCTAAAGGTGAAATGGGGTGGGGGAACCAAATTCGCAGTTATGTCTTCCAGCCCTACCAGATGGTCAAGGATTTGAGAACCGGGGTGGAAACCTCAGGAGTTCAAGCCGTCATGGACGGTGATCTCGACAAATTTGTTAACGGATGGCTTCGAGCAGGTTGCCCTCGCCAAAGAAACAAGGAAATTCAAATCGACGACTGACCACTCGGAAACCTGATTTCGAGATAATACGCCTCAACCAAATTGCCTTCAATTCCTCTTAGTTTACCTGCCCTTCGCTCGGCACTGGAAAGACCTCTATTTGCCGAGAAGTCTTGGCGTCTTTCTCCCCAGCCATGGAACTTGGCCGAGGACGCAGTTGAGGAGATCCGACTTATCGGTCAAGCTTGCCTTGCCTTTCATCAAGCCCTCGAGCGGCTATACTTAAAATCCGGATCAGGGGATCGCATTCTCCGCAATGGAGACCTGAAGGCTCCATGGGTTTCGGAATATCTGGATGCGGGAAAACCTCAATGGCTTGTCGATCATGGAGCGGCAAAAGCCGTGAAGGGATCTTTCCCGCCCGTTCTGCGTCCGGACCTAATCGTTAGTTCAGATGGTTTTGCCCTCACGGAAATGGACTCCGTCCCGGGAGGCATAGGACTGACAGCCTTTCTCGAGGAGCTTTACTTGGGCGAAGGCTCGAACGGTATTCCCGCAGCCTTTTACGCTAGCCTCGCTTCGCTGTGTCCGGAGAGGAACGCCCCTTCCATTGCGCTAGTGATTAGTGAGGAGTCGGCAACCTATCGCCCCGAAATGGAATGGTTAGCCGAGAGACTGGAAACCTCGGGACAAAATCTCAAGGTGGCTCATCCCAATGAGTTGGAAGTTCGCTCCGAAGGTGTTTTCCTTGGAGGCGAGAAACAGGATGTGCTCTATCGGTTCTGGGAATTGTTCGATCACGAAGAGGTGACCGCGATGCGGGAGATTTGTTCAGCGGTTGAGCAGGGTCTGGTGAAAGTTAGCCCCCCCATGCGCCCCTTTCAGGAGGAGAAGTTGTCCCTCGGGCTTTTTTGGCATCATCGCCTTGAAGCCTATTGGCGCGAAAACCTTTCCGGATCGGAGTATAAACTACTGCAAAGAATAATCCCAAGGACTTGGATACTCGACCCTGCCGAACTGCCTCCGGGTGCTATCCTCGATGGCCCCACCCTTGGAGGCAAGCCGATTAGCTCTTGGCGTGACCTAGCTTCTGCCACCAAGAAAGAGCGCGAACTGGTGATCAAGGCGAGTGGTTTTCACGAAACGGCTTGGGGATCTCGCAGCGTGGTCATCGGAAGCGATGCTTCGAGCGAGGGTTGGGGAAACGCAATCGACCATGCTCTCACCACGTTCCCTAACCCCATTCAAGTCCTCCAGAAATTCCGAAAGCCTGCTCGCCTACGCCACGACGTATATGACGACTCAGGCGAAATACAGTCCATGGAAGGTCGACTGCGGCTCAGCCCGTACTATTTCGTCAAGGAAGGGCAGGCGCAATTATCCGGTGCCCTCGCGACCTTTTGCCCCGCCGACAAGAAGATCATTCACGGCATGAAGGATGGCGTGCTTCTTCCCTGTGTGATTTAGAAGCTGGCTACTTCTTCTTCCGGTCTTTGTTCTTCTTGGGCTTGGGTTGGCCTTGGGTTGGGGCGCCAAATTCCTTCAGAGTGGTGTCGACAAGGCGTCCGACATAGCCCTTGAAGCGTCCATCGACCTCGGTCGGGGTGCGGGGCATGGATTGAATCAGGGGGACGAGCGACTTCGCCTTGTCGTCCAAGTGGTCGATGGCGTTCATCGCGAGCATGGAGGGGAAGCAACCGTTCTTAATCGGGTCGACGATCTTGCCAAGGGTCTCGACGGCTTTGGCGACGTCCTCCTTCGAACCATACTTGCCTAGGGCTTCGGCCGCGATGACTTGCACGTAGGGGGATTTGTCGGATAGGGCCGTGAGCAGTTGCTTGCGGCCTATTTCAACGCCGGCCTTCCCGCGCATAAGTAATCCGAGGGCACCCCAATA
>JACNJI010000406.1 GCA_014382645.1 Verrucomicrobiota bacterium
TATGTATGAATGCAATCGCGAAGATTCTAATAATTCCTTTTTTATTTTTTTCATCAGGTGTCTTGCTTGGCGAAGATGACCCTGATGGCATACTCGAAGATCTAGAGAGAGTCGGGGAGGATTTGCGTAATGAACTGGATGAGTTGCAGGAGGAAGCCGAACATCTTCAGGAAGAACTGGAGAATGCTCGGGAGGAAGGGGATGCCTCTTTCATTCACCACATGGAACTCGAGTTAGACAGAACGAGCAAAGACGTTGCAGCATGGAGGGAGATCTTGTCGCGGCACGAGAAATTGCTTGCGAAGGACGGGGCGGATTTGGAGTCCGCCGTTGCCGCCTTCATGCGAAGCATTCATAAAGCTCACCAGAATCGCGACTTGTCGCGCATCAAGTCGGGGATGTCGCACATTGAGTTTGAGCTGCGCCTAGCCAAAGTAAGTGAGGATGAAGATCATGCCCGTCATTTGCGGCTAAGGCTTGGGCACTTTCAAGAAAATCTTGCTAGGCATAAGCAACTGGCTGAACTCTCTGAAAAGCTTGATACCGCTAGGGTCGATGATCGCCACGAAGAAGCAGAGCAGATCCAGCGAAATCTTTTCGTTGCCGAAAAAGACTTTCACATAGCCCGAGAAATGCGGGAACTCGAATTTCGGCGCATGGAGGCCCAAGATGAACTGGAAAGCATTAGCCTCGAAATGTTTCGGGCAAAAAAGCAGATCGACTTGGCAAGCTCAATGGCCAAACAGCAAGAGCATCTCTCCAAGGAATGGGAGCGACTGAAGAAGGTTCTTACTTCGCCTAACGTCGGCGAGGAAGCATTTGATCAAGTTGTGAAGTCCGCAGAATCCATGCGGATCAGGTTTCACCTCCAGCGCGAAATCATGGAAGCACACTTCGAATCAGCCATGGCCGAAAAAAAAGGCGAGAAGGGAGAAGTTGTTGAAATCAGCAATCGCATACGTGAACTCGAGGAAGAAATTCGTGAGCACAACGAAGAGGGCGGCGAGGCTGTTGACCCTAGGTGATCACCAAAACAGGATCGCCGATTACGTCTTCCTTTAGGGTAACTCCCAGGCCGGGTTTCACGGAGGCGGACATCCTTCCTCGCTCACGCTGGGGGGGAACATCCGCGGTGCTGACCGTTACGTAACTGTTAAAATCGGTAGAAGTGAAGAGCAATTCGGTCGGGACGCCTTGAGCGAGATGGGCAATTGCTGCCGTTACTAGGTCTCCGCCCCAGCTGTCTTCAACAGTTGCGGCGATGCCCAAGTCTACGCATAAATCGCGTGCCTGTTTCGCTTTGGTCAAACCTCCAAACTTGGAAATTTTGATATTCACCACGTCCATGGCATCGTCATTGTGGGCTTGCAGTAAAATCGGCAAGCCGTCGATGTTTTCGTCCATGACGAAGGGCAGGGCGGTACGACGGCGAATCTAGAGACACTCCTTGTAGGTAAGGCAAGGTTGCTCCAAGTATACGTCGAGATCCTTCACAGCCCCAGCCACTCGTGCTGCTTCGGGTTGTGTCCATCCAGTGTTGGCATCGGCAATCAGCTTTTCCCCACTTTGCTGCTGCTCGGCTACGGCATGTATTCGTTCGATGTCAACATCCGGATCGCCACCGACTTTCAACTGGAACCGGGTATAGCCCTCTGACCGATATTCCGCAACATTTGCCGCCATTTCATCGGGCGATCGCTGGGAGATGGCTCGATATAGGATCAAGTCTTCCGCTTGTCGACCGCCGTGCAGTTCGCAAATCGGTTGACCGGAAGCTTGACCGAGAATGTCCCAGCACGCGATATCGATGGCAGACTTCACGTACGGATGCCCCTTGAGCGCTGCATCCATGAATCGGTTTAGAGGTAAAAGCCGAGCGGGGTCTTGCCCGAGGAGATGGGGGCCAAGTTCACCTATACCCGTGCGTACGCCCTCGGCGTAGGCAGGTAAATGAAAAGGCCCAAGAGGACACACTTCCCCAACACCGAATAAACCGGAGTCCGTTTCAACTTTTACGATGGTGCTATCGAAAACTTGGACGGACTTACCGCCGGACCATGAACAGTTGCCTTAGTGGTGTGGGAGTTCTACCCGAAATACGGAAATACCTGTAATTTTCATCCACATTAATAAATAGCTTCGTCCACAAAGGAGCAAAAGGGAAAGTTTTACCGACTTGCACGAAGGCGGGTGCTTCCTTTTAATGTTTGTATGAAAAATTGTCATCGCCTTCTCTTTGCTTTAATTTGCTGTTCCGCCTTGTTCTTGTTGGGTGGATGCGGTGATGAACCTGTTCAGTCTTCCGATGCAGAATTAGGTTCGCCCTCAGACGACCTCGACCGAAATAATGCTGCCCCAAGTCCGGCTCCACCTTCCGGTCAATCCCAGCCGTCAGCTCCTGTCCGTGTGGACGAACGGACTCCATCCGCCGACTGGAGTGGAAACTCCGCTTATTACCTCGCGATATTCGAGGAGAGATATGAGAACGCGGAGAGGCAGAAGAAAATTCTTGTTGAGGTTCCCGACGAGAGGGAGGAGACGGAAGCATCAAAGCCCAAGCTAGAAGAACGGATAGTGAGTGAACCCGTCGAAGTAAAACGACTTTACGTTCGCACCGTCGACCAACCCTACACTGGTCGCATCATCCGTCTTTACCTTTCGGGCTCTCCCGAGTACCTAGCCAACTTTGAAAGCGGCTTCCGCAAGGGTGTCGCGTATTGGTGGAGTCCGGATGGCAAACTGGCTCGAGCGGCCAGAGGGTGGGGGAATGAACTTGAGGAAGTCGACGTCAACACCGTCGTCAACCCTTTTGAGAAAGTAATTGCCGAGATGACGAATCGCGAACCTGAATCTGGCCAGTCTGTTTTTCGAGGTTCCGCTAAGCGATTTGAGGAATGGAACAAATATGATTCCGAGAATCGATTGACTGATGGCACAACGGGCGAGCTGGTGTCTGGCCAAGTGAAACTGTACGGAGATGATGGGAAGCTACAGTCTGAAAGCCATTATCAGGACGGACTGGTTCACGGGTTCAGCAATTCCTACCATTCAAACGGTGTCCAGGCCACTAAAACAGTTTTCTCAAATGGGGATAAAACAGGCACGGAGACTTGGTGGGGTGATAATGGCCTCAAGTCCTATGAAGCGAATTTCGTGAACGGGAAAATGAATGGCCTTGAAACCATTTGGGGTGAAGGCGGAAGTATATCCTCTCAACTTCGCTACAAGGACGGCAAGCTAGTGGAGACCGTGTACACCAAGGAGTAAGTTATATTGAAAATCACAGAAGTCGCTCCCTTTCTATTACATGTTCCCGTAACCGGAGGCGGGATTTCCGACAGCACCCACGAGATTACTCACTGGGGGATGCCGGGGTGTCGCATCATTACGGATGCCGGGCTTGTAGGATTCGGGTATACCGGCACCCATGCAGCAGCAAGTCTCGATAGACTAATCACTTCCTGCATCTCCGATGTCTACGCACCACTCCTGTTGAACGAAGACCCGAGAGAAGTACGGTCTCTTCATTGCAAGCTGCTCTTCGATCCGCCCTCACATTGGGTCGGTCGCGGAGGCATAACCCAAATGGCACTCTCGGCCGTTGACATTGCCTTGTGGGATCTAAAGGCAAAGGCAATGGGGGAACCTCTCTGGCATCTTCTCGGCGGTTCCGCCACTAAATCGGTTGAAGCTTACAATACTGATTGCGGTTGGCTTAATCTCTCTAACGAAAAATTGGTAGACGGTTGTCGCTACATGATTGAGGAGGAAGGTTTTGCCGCAGTTAAAATGAAGGTGGGCAAACCGGATCCGAAGGAAGATCTTGAGCGGGTGGAAGCCGTTCGATCCGCAATCGGCTCAAAACCCCGCTT